>NZ_JBJDRL010000017.1:0-80401 GCF_044987475.1 Microbacterium sp. ZW CA_36 | reverse complement strand
GGGCCGCAGGGCGCAAGCGCGGCCGCAGAGCGCAAGCGCAGCCGCAGGGCGCAAGCGCGGCCGCAGCACGCAAGCGCAGCGGCAGAACGCAAGCGCGGCCGTAGCCGCCGCCGTCAGCGGAGCGGCGTCGTGGTGTCGATCGCGTCGCGCAGCGGCCGCCGCATCGGCGCCCAGTAGCGGGTCGGCATGACGCGCGCGAGCACGTCGACGAGCCGCGCCTCGCGCCCGATCATGGTGCGGGGGCGCCGGCGGATCGTCGCCTCGACGATGCGCGCCGCGGCATCCGCGGGTTCGGTGTGGTACATCGCGGCCTGGGCCGAGGCTGCGCGCTGGGCGACCGCGGGATCGATCGCCGCGGCATACCGGCCGTGCAGGATGATGCCGGTCTTCACCCCGGCCGGGTAGACCGCGCCGACGGTGATCGTGGAGCGCTCCAGTTCGTGCCGCAGCGACTCGGTAAACCCCCGCACTGCGAACTTGCTCATCGCGTACGGGATGCGCCCGGCGGGGGCGGCGAGTCCGTAGATCGACACCAGGTGCGTGATGTGGGCGGCCGGCTCGCGACGAAGCGCCGGCAGGAGCGCCTTGGTGACGTTGACCGTGCCCCAGAGGTTGACGTCCATCAGCCAGCGCATCTCGGCCATCGTCAGCTGATCGATGTCGCCCAGCATCGACGACCCGGCGCACGTCACGAGGGACTGTACGTGAGGATGGGATGCCTCGACCGCGGCGACGACGGCTGCCACTGCGTCGTCATCGGTGAGGTCGACGACGTGCGCCGTGTGGCCCGCGCCTTCGAGGCCCGCGGCGACGGCGGCGAGCCCGTCGGCGTTGCGGTCGAGCAGTGCGATGCGGGCACCGCGCGAGGCGAGCTGGCGAGCGACCTCGGCGCCCATCCCCGCGGCGCCGCCGGTGATGACGGTGGTGCGTCCGCGCACGTTCAGGGGTGGCGTCTTCGTCATCTGCTGCCTCTCGCTGCGCTCGTCGCCGTCGACGAGCCGTGCCTACGATTCTCGCTGACTCGCGACGACGCTTCGGACGCTAGCCTTCTGAGGGGAGGTGCGATGGGCAAGACCGCAGAGGCGATCGCCGAAGGGGTGTCCATCGCGTCCGCCGCAGCACGGCTGGCGATCCGCAACCGCATCCTGGTGGAGACGATCGCGCATGACGAGCAGTTCGACGTGGTGGCCTTCACCCCGTTCGCCCGCGAGACGCTGACGGCGTTGGCCGACGAGCAGGACGAGGCGGCGGCACTCGTGAGGCGCCAGCGCAAGAAGGCATGGGGCAAGTTCACCGATCCCGACGGCACGCACGACTACCGCGATCGCGACACCCGCAATCTCCGCCGGCGCGGCCGGCAGTACGCCGGGGTGGCGCAGGCGCTCCGGCGCATGGCCGACGACCCGCACGTCGTGCGGTCCCTCATCGAGCAGTCTCGTGATGCCGCGTGGGGCGACGTCGAGGCCAACCTCCAGCGTCGCCTGCGCGTCGAGGGCATGCGGCCCGATCTCGATCCGGACTACGACCGCATGCGCGCCGCCCGCATGCAGTCCATCCGTCTGGTCGACATCCCGCGTCTGGCCGCGCACAAGCGCCACCGCGACGAGGAAGACACAGATGCCGCGCCCGCCGCCGAGCCCGCCGCGGCGTCGCCGCGTGTCTCGGGCATCGACGTCAGCGAGCTCGACTCCTGACCATCCGTGCGGCGTAGGCGTACCCTCGAGCCGTGTCCGTCGACGTTCCACCGCATCCCATGCGCTTCCCGCCGGAGCACCCGTTGACCGGGCGCGTGCGCCGGCTGTGCATGGCGTACCCCGAGGCAGCCGAGGTGCTCGCCCACGGCCGTTCGACGTTCCGCGCCGGCAGACGTCAGTTCGCCATCGTAGGTGCCGCCCACGATGACACGGGTGCGGTGGAGTTCATCCCCGACGACGTCGAGCGTCCGGCGATGCTCGAGCGAGACGACGTCTTCGTGCCGCCTTACGAGGGTGCGTACGGCTGGCTCGCCATCCGTGTGGAGGCGGATGCCGGCGACTGGGAGCTGCTCGCGGAGCTCCTCGACACCTCGTACCGTCGTGTCGCCCTGCAGCGTCAGCTGCGCGCACTCGACGCCCAGGACCTGTGAAGAACGGTCCGGGAGTGCGTGAACACGCCCGGGAATCCGGCATCCTCCCGCCGATTCGCGCCGCAGGTGGCCGTGAGGTATTCTTGACGACGTTGTGCGCTGCTGCGAACGACATGCGCCCGTAGCTCAATGGATAGAGCATCTGACTACGGATCAGAAGGTTAGGGGTTCGAGTCCCTTCGGGCGCGCACTGTGTTGAGACAGTAATCATCGAAAACCCGCGGATTTCCGCGGGTTTTCGTGTATCTAGAGTACGTGTCGGCGTTTGAAGGGCACCACGGTGCCTACGCGAGTGCACACATGCGTATGGCGTGCTGTGGCGCGAGGACGGGCATAAAGCGTCCGCGCCATGCGTGGCCGTCTGATTGGGCTCGCGTGCGGGCTCGACCGCCTCCGGATCGCGCGGCCGACGTCAAAGATCCCTCCGTCTCCGCCATAGAGATCCCCGATCGAAGCCTCCTCGGTTTGACTCTGACAACGAACGCCCAGATTCGACCGCCATCCCATGCGACAGAGCTTGAGGGCTATTGGGATCTGAGTCGCGAGGGGAAGCAGGCTTGTACGATGACCAACAGAGATCGGGTGGTCCATCTCAGGAACGGGGGCATCCGATGGCACGGCGGCGGGATCTTGCGGAGGTCCTCGACACGGCATCCGCTCTCCTGGCGGAGGAGGGCCTGGACGGGTTGACCCTGCGGGCGATCGCCCGTCGCATGGACGCCCACTTGAACTCCGTCTCGTTCCAGGTCAAGACGAAGGGGCGACTGCTTGAGCTGCTCTCCGATCGGATGCTTGCCGATGTGCGGCTGGATGGGCTTCCCGCTGCTCCTCGCGCCCGTGCCTCCGAGATCGCGGCGCGATATCGGCGCGTGTTGCTCTCGCGGCGCGACGGGGCTCGGCTGATGGCGGGCACATCAGCGATCGAGCAGCACACCCTCGCGATCGGCGAGGCGCTGATCGGTGCGCTTCTCGATGGTGGTGCCGACCCCGTCACCGCCACGCGGACGTTCTGGTCCATGTCGTACCTCATCCTCGGGGCGGTGCAGGAGGAGCAGGGCGCGGATCCGTCCGCAGGCGAGCGATTGGAAGCCGCGTTGGCTGCCGGGTCGTTCCCCGTGCTGACGCGAGTGGAAGGATCCCTCGTCGACGACTCCTTCGACGCGCGGTTCACTTTCGCGATGGATGCGCTTCTCGACGCGGCTGGACTGTCCGTCGCTTGATCGGTCAGCGGGGCACGGCGATCACCACGTCAACCTCGATCAGGGCACCGGGGATGCCGAGAGCGGCGACACCGATCAGGGTGCTCGCTGGCACGGGCGAGGTCCCGTCACGAAGGTTGTCGAACACGACGGAGAGCATGCTCGGCTCCCAGTCGACGATGTAAAGCGTCTCTTTGACGATGGCCGACCGCTGGACGCCGAGGGAGGCCAGAAGTACGTCGATGTTCGCGGCCACTTGCCGGGTTTGAGCGCCGAGGTCATCGCCGACGAGTTCCAGGCTCGCGTTCCATGCGACCTGGCCCGAGCAGAATACGAGGTCGACGTCCTTCGGTGCGACGACCTGCGAGATGAGGTGCGGGATCGACGGAGCGCCGTCGGGGTCGATGCGGGTGATATTCATGTCTTCCTCGATTCGATGGATGGACGGTTCAGGTGGACGCGACGACGTCGAACGTGGGAGTCGTGCGGAAGGAGCGCACGGCGGCGATGATCTCCGCCTCGGTGGGGTATTCGGCGGCCCAGGCGACGTATCCATCCGGACGCACAAGGACCGTGGGTCCGTCGGAGTGCGACGCCGTGACGATGCCAACGGCCGCCGCATCCGCGGCCAGCGTCGCACCGATCTCGCTCGAGACGATCAAGAGTGCGGCGCCGGCGCGTGTCGCAGCATCCAACTCTTCGGTGATGATGCGGTGCCCCACGAGCGAATGCGCGCCGTCCTTCGCCGGATACGCGACCGCCAGGCCCGACAACCGCTGGGCGAGTAGGCGGGACAGCTGCGGGTCGGCGGCGATGAGTTCGTTCATCAGGCCGCGCAGTTCGCGGGCGTCAGGCAGGAAGGCCGCCAGCAGAACTGTCTGCGCCTGAGTGTCGCGCAAGAGGTCGGCGCCGACTGCGCGACGCTCGCTCGCGTAGTCGTCGAGGACCCTGTCATCTGCCCAGCCCGCCACAACGTCGGCGAGGCGCCAGCCCAGTGCATGCGCATCCTGGATGCCGACATTCATCCCCACGCCGCCGGCGGGAAAATGCATGTGCGCGGCATCACCCGCCAGCTGCACCCGACCGAGCCGATATCGTTCGGCCAGTCGTGCGGCATTGCCGAACCGGGAGATCCACTGCGGCGAGTGCATGGCGTAGTCCGAGCCCACGACGGCGACGACGCTCTCGCGAAACTCTTCGAACGTGAGATCGCGATCCATCGGTGCGCTTCGCGCCGGGTCGATCCCGACGATGCGATGGATGCCGCCTGCCATCGGCACGATCATCAGTTGTCCCGTCGGCCCCGAATGGGTAACCACACCCTGCGGGGGTGCGTCCAGGATGACGTCGCCCAGCATGCCGTAGAGCGTGGCCGAGGTGCCCGGGAATCCGATGCCTGCGGCCTTTCGCACCGTGCTGCGCGACCCATCGCAGCCGACGAGATAGGCGGTCTCGATGGCGTAGGAGTCATCCACGGTCTCGACGTGCACCGAGACGCCATCGACGCGGATGTCGATGGTGGCGACGCGATGTCCACGACGCAGGTCAACCCCGAGCGAGAGCGCGTGGTCCTCGAGCAGCTGCTCTGTGCGCGCCTGGGGCTGCAGGAGGGTGAAGGGGAATGCCGTGTCGAGAACCGAGAAGTCGAGCCGCTGCTCGAGTCCCCCGAAGTGCCCGGTGGGCACGCGCGGGCCGCCGGCGAGGACACGCTCGGCAAGTCCGCGCTGCGCGAAAATCTCGATCGTGCGGGGGTGGATGGTCAGTGCCTTCGAGTGCGGCGAGATCGACTCGCGTTGCTCGAGGACGATGACGGGAATGGCGCGCAGGCGTAGTTCGGCCGCGAGCCAGAGGCCCACGGGTCCCGCGCCCACGATGACGACAGGATGCATTGCTTACCGGCTTTCTTGATCGTTGACCAAGTCAGTTGGTCAGTGATCAAGATAGGCATCGGCGGGGCGTTTCAGAACATGCGCAATGGGATCGTTACATCCGGAAACCAGCCCGTCATGAACTGGAGGTCGCATCCTGTCGTCGCCCGGGGTGGTTAGCCCCTGCGGTGATGACCGCTCCCGGCGATTGAGGTGACCATGAGGAAAACCGCCGATGCGGCTCCGACACGACCTAGCCGGTGTGGGATCTCTGCATCGAAGTGAATTGAGTCGCCGGCGCCCAGTCGCTCAGTCGATCCGCCGATCTCGACATCGAGCACTCCGGACTCGACGTGCACCCACTCCTCACCGTTATGCACTTGAGGGTCGCCAGACACCGCCTCGGTCAAAGTCACGCGCATCGGCTGCAGGAGCGCGTGCGGCGAGTGGGAGCCGAGCATGTCGAACGAACGCTCCGCGCCCGCGAGCCGCTCGTCAGGCATGCGTCGACGCACGGTGACGCCTCGCGGGTCCGCCTCGTCAGCCTCCCCGACGAGCACGCCGAGGGGCACGTCGTAGGCGCGGGCCAATCGCATGAGCAGGGTCACGGCCGGCACGCGGTCACCCGACTCGATGCGGGAGAGGTGTGGTGCCGAAATGCCGCTCAGCCGCGACGCCGCGGCGAGCGATAGCCCTAGCATCAGGCGACGCGCGCGCACGGCTCGGGCAATAACCGTCTCGTCGCCGTCGAGCGTTTCGCGCGCCGCATCATCCGGAGGAGTCATGTTGCAACAATGTTAATGTTTGCCAAATGACATGGCAACGTGCCGATCGGCACGCTACGGTCGCCTCGTCAGCTGCCAGCTGGGCTGCTACGAAAGGACCCCTATGTCGACGATCCTGCTCATCCACGGCACCTGGCTCGGCGGCTGGGTGTGGGATCGCGTCGTCCCGCTGCTGCGGGAATCCGGCCATACGATCATCGCGCCCGACTTGCCGGGGCTTGCAGGCGATTCTGCGGCGGCGAGCGCGGGTATCGATCCGTCCGTCCATGCGGCCGCGATCGTGGACCTGCTCGAGCGGAGCGATTTGCAGGATGTCGTCCTCGTCGGACATAGCTACGGCGGCATCGTCGCGCGCGAGGCTGCGACGTCGACCCGCGTCGGCCGGATCATTTATCTCGACGCGTTCCTCCCTGAGGCGGGCGAATCGGCCTTCGACCTGATCCCATGGCTAGCGGACGCGTTCGTCCCCGTCGATGATGAGCGACCGTGGCTGATCGCCCCCCTGCCGCCCCAGGCGCTCGGGATCGAGGATGTGGACGACGTCGCGTGGCTCGCCGCGAACATGACCCCGATGCCGCTGGCCACTCATTCGACAGCCGCTGCTGCCGTCGCGCGGGTGGTTCCCTCGACCTACGTGTGGTGCGAGGTGCAGCCCCTCATGGTCGAGATGGCTGAGCGGGCACGCTCACGCGGCTATGACGTCGTGGGCATCCCGACCGCACATCTCCCGATGGTCACGCATCCCGAGCTGTTGGCCGCTGCGGTGGATGCCGCAGCGAAAGGCCGGAATCGATGACGACGTCGCCGCGCTGGAGGGGGCGCCTGGAGGGTATCTGGATTGCAGAGGTTGCCGGTGTGGAGATGCACGAGCTCGCCACCGCGACGGCGATTGCGGGCATCGGTCTCGAGGGGGACCGCTATGCCACCCGCCAAGGCCACTACTCTCACATGTGGCACGAGGATCGCCAGGTGACGATCATCGCCGACGAGGTGCTGCAGGCGATCGAGAACGAGCTCGACATCCGGCTGGAACGAAGCGAGACCCGTCGCAATCTCGTTACGACGGGCGTACCCCTCAATGATCTAGTGGGCGAGCGATTCACGATCGGGGAGGTGGAGCTCTACGGCGGGCGGCTGAACGTGCCTTGCCGCTACTTCGAGCGCCTCATCGATAAGCCGGTGTTCGAGCCGTTGATCGGTCGTGCAGGCCTGAACTGTCGGATCATCCGCGGCGGAACGCTCCGCGCGGGTGACGCTGTGCTTCCCGGCCCGGCAACGGCATGACCACACGACTCCTCATGGCCGCGCAGGTCACAGCGGTCCGCGACTTGTCACGACGGGTCCGCGCCATCCGCGTCGCCCCCATTCACCGGCGCGCGTTTCCGCTGGCCGCGGGCGGCGATCACGTGCACGTCCAGCACCCGACGGGAGTGCGGCGCGACTACTCCTTGGTGTCCTCTCGGGGCGGCGACTACGAGATCGCGGTGCAGCGCCAGGATGCCGGACGCGGCGGCTCGGCGCTGTTCCACGCCTCACAGCCGGGTGATCCGGTGTTCATCTCCTACCCCCAGCCGGGGATGTCGCTCGACGCGACGGCATCGCGTCACGTCTTCGTCGCGGGCGGCATCGGCGTGACCGCGATCATCGGCCTTCTCCACGACGTCTCACCCGCGCTGGACGGTGAGGTGCACTACGCCGTGAACCGCCGCGCCGACGCGGTACTGCTCGACCGCCTCGAGGCGAGCGGACTGGAGGTGCACCTGCATGTGTCCGCGGAGGGGACACGTCTCGACGTTTCGTCACTCGTCGCCGGACTCACCCCAGACACCGCGCTGTACCACTGCGGTCCTCCCTCCCTCATGGCCGCCCTCGACGCCGCCGGCCATCCACCCCAGCGAACGCGCTCGGAAGCGTTCGCTGTCACCGCCCGGCCCGGCGAGCGGCTCGGTGAACCCTTCACCGCGCGCCTGCTCGGCACCGGGAGGAGCGTGTCGGTCGCGGCCGACGAGACATTGCTGACCGCGCTCCTGCGCGACGGCATCCCAGTCGACTACTCCTGCGAGGGTGGGGTGTGTGGGTCATGCGTCATCGAAGCGCCATCCGGCGACCTCGACCATCGCGACCGATGTCTCAGCGACGCCGACCGCGGGCAGCGCCTGCTCGCAACGTGCGTCAGCCGAGGTCGAGACGACATCGCTCTGCTCATCTGACACCGCCATCTCATCTGGAACCAGCCGCCCTCATCCACTGCTGACCGACTCATCCGACACCCGTCTGCGAGGACCCATGACCATCGAACGCATACGTATCCCCAACCTGTTCGCCAACCCACTGATGCCGCACGCCGTCGTCCACGGCGGAGTGGCCTACCTCTCGGGCGTCCTGGGCACGGTCGATGGAGCCGGCGCCATCCCTGAAGACATCGAAGAGGAGATAGAGGCGTGCCTGCGCAACGTCATCACCGAGGCCGAGGGGGCCGGGTCCGCCGCTGGTCGCCTCCTGTCAGTCACCGTGTACCTTGCGGATCTCTCGCACGGGCCACTCATGAATTCTGTGTGGGACCGCGTGCTGCCGCGCGACGCGCGCCCCGCGCGGGCGACGATCGGGTCACTCCTGCCCGCCGGACTGCGTATCGAGATCACCGCCGTCGCAGCCGTGGGCTAGCGTCGAACGCGCGGTGGCGCTCGCGTCCGCCGTTGCCTTCGGCAGATCCATCGGAGCGGGACACCCTACGAGTCCGCGAGCGCACCGGCCGCGGGCCACGCTTCTCAGTTGCTCGCCGCTAACGCGAGGTGCGACGGAGCTGCCCGTTGCATTGCGCGACGATGCGGGTGAACTGGTTATACGTGCCGATAGCCGATTCCGAGCAGCGACGCCGCGGCCTGATAGTCGGGTGCGCGGTGACCTACCGACAGGGACCAGTGGTGACCGACGCCGGTCGCGGACCACTCGTCCACCCACTCACCGGGGTCGCGGCCGAAGTCGACGCGGCTGGTCGTGTTCCCGATCTCCAGGAGCGGGCCGTCCACGACTTCTCCTTCGGAGGTGATGAAGGTCAGGGAGCCGTCGGCGTCTTGGCCGAGTCCGAGCAGTGTGACCGGCCCGTGCTGCACGTCGAACTCGACGGAGACACCCCATCCGCGCTTGCCGTGGTAGACGCCGAGGCCGCGCAGCAAGGGATCGCGGCTGGAGACCGCCAGGTGGGCGGGTCCGTCGTGACCCATCTCGACGACGCTGTCTACGAAGTTCAGTGCCTGGATCTCGCAGAAGGAACCCCCGGCGCCGATGACCTGGGTAGCCAGTTGCGCCAGCGTGGTCCGCAGCTCGAACTCACCGGTTGCCGGGACGCCGCGTGCCGTGAGCAGCGAGGCACCGAGGATCATGCCGGCCCCGAGTCGCTCATGCTGTTCCCCGTCGAGGCCGCGGTGATAGTAGGCGAGCGTGTCCAACTCGAAGTCGTCGACCAGGCGATCCAGCGCAACGGACACTCGCGCACCCCACGCGAAGTCATCGTCAGCCACGGACTCGTCGATGGTGAAGAGCTCTCGCGCCAGAGCCATCCGTTCGGCGACCTCCCTCTCGGAGACCGTATCCGCACGCACCCTCAGATCGTCGAACTCCAGCACCTCGACGTGGGAGCCGAAGGTCGCAGGTAGGAGCGTCAGATCCGTCGACACATCCAGCATGCCCGGATAAAGGTGTCCCATCAGCCCGTGGCGCGCATGCCGCAATGCCGCTCGGACGTGGGCGGCGCTGATCCAGCGGGAGATGCGCTCCCACGCCGGTTCCTGCCGCAGGTATCCCGACACCGACCGGAATGGGATACCCGCTCGACGGAACACGTTCCCGACCTCCGGCACCGGGCACTGCCCGCAGTATGCGAGCCACGCACCGGTGTCGAAGCTCGCGTGATCCATTTTCTCGGTGGGCTGCAGGTCGATGACCAGGACGGGCGCATGCGATCGCTGGGCTATCGGCAGCACCATCGAGCTAGTGAGGTAGGTGGTCAGAAACAGCACGATGAGGTCGCAGTCCGCTTGGCGCAGTTTCTCGGCGGCAGCCGCGCCCTCGTGCGCGTCGGAGATGAATCCGACGTCGGTGACCTCGGCATCCATCTGCTGGAACCGCTGGGAGACGTAGGCCGCGGACTCTTGCAGCTGCGGCAAGAGGCCTGGAAATTGTGGCCAGTAAGTGCCCAGTCCGCCTGCGACGAGGCCGATGCGCGGCTTGCGACGGGTCCTCGGCTCTAACAGTGCGTTCACCAGTGTGGGCATCGTCGACCTTCAGATGGAGTTGATTGGGGTGGGTGTGAATCGATTCACACCCACCCCAATCCTATGGGCGAAGCATCCTGGCCCGCAACGTCGTCGCTACGGGACGATCTGGATATTGGATGCGTCAGTGACGTTCGTCACGTTCATCTGCTGCAAGGTTGTCGCCGTCGTCGTGCTACCCGGCATGCGAATCGCCTCAAACTTGACGTCCGTGATAGGTGCCCCGCTGACGCCAGTGATCCTCGCGGGCGTCGTGCCGGCGTCGCGCACCCGGATACGAGTGAGGTCGACATCAGTGACAGGCCCGATACCCTCGGCGGTCGCGCCGGTCCACAGTGCCATCCATGTTCGGTTGCCATCACCGCAGGCGCTGTGTTGCACACGCTCGATGTCGATGTCCTCGAATTGAATGCTGACTGCGCCCGCCGCGCCGTACTTATGGTGGATCCCGACACCTACGGAGGCATCGTAGATCGTGGCGTTGCGGAAGGTCACATTGAGCTGCTGCTGGAACACGCCCTGACCGACCTTCAACCCGTAACAGTGGGTCCAGCTCACCAGATCGTCGAAGGTGACGTTCTCGAGCGGGCGAGGCGAACCGGGAACGTTCTTGAACAGGTCGATGTGGTTGGCCCACGTCTTGGTGCTGAACGGGTCGTCCAGGCCGATGCCCATCGCATTGGTCACGGTGACGTTGGTGGACTCCATCACGTCGATCCCGTCGTTCTCGCCCATGTCGAATCTGTTGAACATCTTGATGTTACGGAAGGTCATGTTGCTCGAGCGGGTGGGCATGATGGCCCAGCTGCTGGACTCCCGAAAAGTGATCCCGTCCACCGTGAACTGGTCGGTATAGATCGGCACCAGCAGGTTCACACCGAGGTTGCCCGGCTGCAGCGAGGCCATCCCGTTCCCGTCGATGATCCCGCGACCGGTGATGGAGATGTTGGTCGTGGAGTACCTCGTCGACAGGAACCACGTCACGTCCCGGTTCTGTGACAGCTTCTTCCAATGCACGTCGTAGTGGGCGCGGTCGCCGGTGTATTTGAGGACCGCCCCAGGGGCGAGGTAGAGGCGCAGATTCGACCGGAGGTACAGCGTCCCAAGAGTCCACACCCCGGCCGGCACGTAGACGGTACCCTGACTGGCGTTGGCTGACCCCCACGCCGCAGCGTCGTTGAGGGCGTTCTGGAAGGCGGATGTGGAGTACTGGGCACCGGGGGAGGCGGAGTAAGGCGCCGCCGTGACATTGAAGATCCCCGTGCCGCTGGACGCCGGCCGGCCCGTTTCGAGCGGGTCGATGGCGATAACCAGGTCGGGGCGACCATCGATCTTCACGATGAGGTGCTCGTCTTTGGTGACCGTGAAGTTCAGCGTCGGCCCCGAGACCGAACCAGTCAGGCCGAGCTTGAGGGGGCTGATGGAGTAGGAGCCGATGTTGGTGTTGTTGACCTTGCGGATAGAGATGGCCGCTTCTCCGGCGCCCATCGCGAACTGGGCGATGTCGTACCCGGCGTAATCCTGCACCGGAACGTTCTGCCCGTTGACGGTGAGGGCGAAGTCTGGAGAGGCGGGGTACGTCGACTGCAGTGGGTAGATGTCCAGTGGTGCGGGCGCCGCGAGCGCCGCCGGGGCGGGCAGGGCGACGAGCAATGCCGCCGCGAGTACGCCCACCACAGCCGTGGACAGCCGGATCAGTGGCCTCATTGTCACTTCCTTCTTGGACCGCGATTCGACGGCGCAAGGCGTGGGTCCTCAACATCGAGCCCGTTTGTGAATCGATTCACAACTCTGTGAGCCTACAGGGGAGGCTCATGGCGGGTCAACAACTGCTTCGCGCAAGAGCAGGTCGTGCAATATCGGGCACACGAACGGGAGGCGCCGGAACGAATCTCGTCCGGCGCCTCCCGATCCCCGGCCTGGTCAGTTGGTCTGTCGCACTCGGACGTTGTCGAAATCCACTGCCGCACGCCCGGTGATCAGTTGCACAAATCCCGCTGCCGTGACCGGGTTGGGGTCGGTGACAGTGGCGCGCGGTGCGGCTTCTTCGCCGACGAACACCCGCAATGTCGCCCCGTCCGCCTCCACTCGTAGGCGGGTGCCACCGCTCAGCGGCGTCCCGGTCCCGCTGGAGATGACGCCCTGGCCGGCGCGGAAGATGTCCACCGACCCGTTCTGACGCACATAGACCAGGTAACCGCTGGTGGTATACGCGTCGCCGGGAGTCGTGGTGCGCAGCTGGACGCCCGCGAACGCGGTCGAGGTGGCGGTGCTCCGGAAGGTGAGGTCCACCTCCACGGACCCGTTCGCGACCCGCAGCCCGTCCACGACCGAACGCCACCCGGTTCGAGTTGTGTCGCTCTGCCGGAACACACCCTCGGTGGCAGACCACACGCCGTCCACGTTGGTCCACGCTGACTCTGTCGCCGCCGGCGACGAGAAGGTGTCCGTGAACACGGTGCCGTCGGCGGCGGGAACGATAGTCAACAGCACTTCGTCTTGTTCGACTGTCCCGGACGTCAGTTCGCTGCGGATGGCGAGCGCGCAGTCTCCGGGCAGGAACGTCTCCCGGATGGTCACTGTCACCTCACTGGCACCTGTGACAGAAGCAGGCGCTACCAGGCACGGTCCGTCTACGGTGAATGCGCCGACGCGATTGCCTGACAGGGTGAGGACGAGCTCGCTACCCGCGGTCGCGGACTCCGAGGCGGGCGTCACGATGACTCGGTCCTTTCCGACGTCGGACTGGGCGGCCGCGCGCACGACACGGGACTTGTCCTTCGACGTCAGGCGTCCCTGCGTCGCGAGAGGATCGAGCACCTGGGTGACGTGGGCGACGAAGTCGCCGTGGCTCGCCCACTGCTCCTCGACTCGGAGCAGGTCATTGATGGTGCATCCGTTGCCGTCGTCGATGTTGGCCACGCCCGTGTCTGTCGTCCCGATGAGCACGGTGGCAGCCGGGTTCGAGGCCGGGCACCGGTCGTCGGCAACCCGCAGGGAGTAGTCCAGCGTGTCCGTGGCGTTGATGTCGAGCACGTGCAGGGTCCGCTCTCCGCCCGCAACAGGGAAGGAGGTGGGGCGGATGGTCGCCGAGTCGCCGCCGTTCCACGTGATCTCGAGGCTTCGACCGTCGCGATGGAGGATGAGGCCCTGCGCATCTTCGGGGGAAGGGGCAGCGCTCCCGAGGGCGAGCGGTGTGCCGTCGTCCCAGAGGAGTTCATCGTCCGCGCCGACGATGAGGGGGATGCGCTCGAAGAACGCCCCAGTCGTCGCCACCGAGACTCCCAGCTCCTCACCCAAAGTGACCTTCTTCGTGACGGTGCCATCCGAAGGTGCGTAGCTCACCTCGAGCGTGTCGGTTGCGCTGACATCGGCGGGATCAGCCACCGCTCCGGCAAGCGAGTAGCTGGGCACCGGCTGGTCGTACGCGTCCATTCGGAAGACCCCGCCGACCACGCGCCCCGTGCCCCACGACAACTCCGCGCTTGCCGGTCGTGTGCGAGGCGCTCCGACCGCCGGCGCGTTCTGGCTCTGAATCACGACGCCCATCTGTGGGTCGTAGAGATAGTTGAGGCCAAACCGCTGGTTGTCCCAGAAGCCGTACTGGGTGTTCACATGCTTCCCGAACGACAGGGCCGTGACGTACTGGTCTCGCTTGGCGAACACGAACTCCTGGCCGAGAAGCGAGTCTGCACGGTACTCCGTGTATTCGCCTGCGGCGAAGGGGTGCAGGGTGTCAATCGCGGCCAACCGCTCAGCCGCTGAGGGGTAATGCTCCTCCCCGAGGATGACATCTCGCACCAGTGCTGGATCCATGTACGACCACGCAGCGGCAATCCTCGGGGCGACGGTGGTCTCCCACGTTCCCGCCGCGAAGGCGGCCCGTTCTTCAGCGACGTCCTCGGCGGTGCGACCATAGGCGTTCGCCTGCGGCACGATGGCCGACCAGAGGTGGTTTGCGCCGATGGGGATCTGGTCGGCGTAGTTCCAGCCGCGGTGACGGGAGTCGGTGGCGGTATTGATGAAGAAGCCATCGAGTTCCTGGTCGTAGAGGAGGTGGTACTGCGCCCAGTCCATGTAGGCGGTCTGCATCTCGTCGATGACTCCACGGGTGGCGTCATCGCCCCAACCGGCGAGGTCTTCGGATTCGACCTCCAGGCTGTAGCGGTGGGCGACCGTTCCGTCCCGGTAGAAGCCTGCTTCGCTCTGCGACACTGTGCGGTGTTCGGCGAGGCGCTCCTCGAACCGTGCTCGCAGTGCCGGGTCGTCGAAACGCTCGAGCAGGTTCGAGATTCCGACCAGCCCGCTGGCGACCTGATTGGCGAACTGGTCGCCGTGCGGACCCCACACCTCGGCGTCTTCGAGGAACCACCATGCCGCCCGCTCCAGGGACCCGGTGAGCGTCTCCGGCAGCAGAGGGTCGATGGTGGCATCGTGTTCGAGCAGGTCGAGAAGCTCCGCGTAGAGTTCGAGGGCGAACCCGGTGGCCGCTCGCGAATTCACGTCGCCACCGCCCTGGGGGAAGGAGCCGTCAGAGTTCTGCCGGGTGAGCAGGAACTGCACGGCTGCGTTGAACCGCAGCCCGAGTGCCTCGTCGTGGAAGTACGGATTCCACGGTGTGTCGGTGGTGTAGAAGTAGCCCAGGGTGAGCACGTTCTCCATCACGCGCGCGTCGTTCGGGCCTTGCCCGGCTCGCCAGCATCCGCATGTGATGAAACCGTAGTTGGTGGCGGAGTCGTCGTGGACCGAGTTGGCCAGTCGTGCCACGTTTCCGAGATAGGGAGCAACGTCCTGCTCCACTCCGTCGAACGACGCCAGTTCAATCGTGTGGCCCTGAACAGACGCGACCTCCGGCAGCGGACCCGACACCGGCCACGCGAGCGTCGATTGCGGGACAGATTGGCTGGCGAACACCGTCGCAGGCAGTGGTGTAACCGCGAGAGCGGCGACGACTGCGGCCGCGACAACTCGACCGGCACGCGGGAGGAACGACATGACACACCTCTTTGTGGAATCAACTGGTGAATGGATGGGTGGATGGGGGTGGGCTCAGACCGACTAGCGGGTTCCTGCGCTGGCGCAGTTGGTGACTCGGTCGCGCAGCGGGTGGTCGGCGGGGAGTGCGGGCAGCGCCTGGACGCCATCCAGGCCAGAGCCCCGCGGCACGGCGACGACGACGTTCGGCCACGACGCTCGCAGCAGGCGCTCGAACGGGTGCCGAATCACGTCGGCGCCGAAGATGCCACCGATGGCGGCAACCTCGGGTCCGTCGGGCCACGCCTCCGGTCCGCCCCGCACCCGGCGCAGCCCGGCGCCCACGGACACGGACAGTTCACGAGCCGCAGCACGACAGATCGTGGCGGCGGTGGAGTCGACCGTGGCGAGTTCGACGACCTGCTGGGCGAAGGACGCGATGACCCGAACCCGATCCGGATCGCTCTGCAGCTCGATGTACGCGGTTTCAGGGTCGGGCCAGCGCTCGGAGAGCATCTCCAAGAGACGTGTCGGCGTCGCTCGGCCGTCGTACGCGCGCATGGCCGCCTCCAAGCCGGCCCGGCCGATCCAGTGCCCGCTGCCGGCGTCGCCCATGATGTTGCCCCAGCCGTCGACGCGGGCCACCGTGCGGGGACCGACGGCGAGGGTGACCACACCGGTCCCAGCGGCGATGACCGCGCCCGTGCCGGCGCCGAGCGCCCCGAGGTAGGACGTCACAGAGTCGTGGGCTATCACCACCCGCCCCACTCCGGCGGGCTCCAGGCGTGCCAGGAGCTCACGTCCTTCGCGGGCGTCGTCGGTAAGTCCGGACACTCCGGCGGCGACGGTGTCGATGGGGCGGTCCCACTGCTGGGCCGCGCGGTGAACCGCGTCGGCCAGCTGGTCGGCGAGCGGGCTGTGCGTGCGAACACCGGGGGCCGTCAGCTGGAAGACGTGGAGGCCATCCCGCAGCCGCAGCTTGATGCCGGTCTGTCCGGCGTCGACGCACAACGTGCCTGCGGGGGCGGTCACGACCGCACCTCACCCGCGGTGGCAGGCTCGAGCACTCCATCGACGCGTCGAGGAATCCCGAGCGGGTTGTGCTCTCGGAGGGCAGGCGGGAGGAGCTCTTCTGGCGCACTCTGGTACGCAATCGGGCGCAGGAACCGCCGCACCGCGGTGGCGCCCACGGAGGTGAACTGCGATGTCGTCGCCGGCCATGGCCCGCCATGATGCTGAGACCAGGTCACGGCCACACCGGTCGGCCATCCGTCGAACAGCACACGCCCGGCCAGATGCTCCAGCTTTGTCACGATGTCGCGGACGTCGTCAGCGGACTCTGCGTGGACGGTGGCGGTCAGGCTCGCCTCCAGGCATTCCAGGGCGCCGGTCAGTGAGGCGTCGTCGTACCGCACGAGCAGCGTGACCGCGCCGAACACCTCCGTGCGCAGGAGCAACGGGTTGGCGATGACAGTCGCCGCGTCCGCAGCGAGCACCAACGGGGCGCCGCGGCCGCCGGCGATGAGGTCGACCCCGGGTGTGGCGAGCAGCTCGTCCACGCCGCGGTCGAAGGCAGCCCGGATAGCGGGGGTGAGCATCGGAGGTGCTGTGGCCTCGACGTCAATGGCGGTCTCGGTGTTGGAGTCTCGCGGCACGAAGACGACACCCGGCTTGGTGCAAAACTGGCCGGCACCCAGGCTCAGCGACGCCACCAGCCCGGCGGCCAGCTCCGCCCCCCGCGCCTCATCGGCTGCGGGGAAGATCACGACCGGGTTGATGCTTCCCAGCTCGCCGTGGAAGGGGATGGGGTCTGGCCTTCCCACGGCAAGATCGAACAGCGCGCGGCCCCCGGCGGTCGAACCGGTGAAAGCCACCGCTGTTGTTGCCCGGTGCTGCACCAGCGCGGGACCGGAGTCGAAGCCTTCGACCATCCCGAAGACCCCCGAGGGTGCACCGGCGCCCTGCAGTGCCCGCTCGACGATCGCGGCGGTCCGGCGTGACAGTTTCGGGTGAGCCGGATGCGCCTTCACGACAACAGGGCAGCCGACCGCGAGGGCGGAGGCGGTGTCTCCTCCTGCTACCGAGAAGGCGAACGGGAAGTTCGACGCGGCGAAGACGGCCACAGGCCCCAGCGGCCGAAGCAACCGACGAAGGTCGGGCAGCGGTGGCGTCGCCTCGGGGCGGGCGTGGTCGATGACGGCCTCGATGTAGGAACCTTCGGTGACCACCTCCGCGAACAGTCGGAGCTGGCTGGTGGTGCGCGTTACTTCGCCGAACAGCCGAGCTTCCCCCAGCTGCGTTTCCTCATCCGCCAGCGTGACCAGATCCACCGCGTTCGCGTCCAAGGCGTCGGCGACCGTCCGCAGCCAGTCCGCACGCTCGCGGTCGGTCGCGGCCGCGGCCGCGACCGTTGCGCCCGCAGCTTCCGTCATCGCGCTGTCGACGCTCATCGAACCAGGTCCTCTCCGGCGGCGAGGATCCGTTCGAGCTCGAGCTGGTCGGACGGCGACGGATCGGTGAGCGGTGGCCTGACGCCTCCGACATCCAGTCCGCGCGCACGAAGTCCGGCTTTAATGAGCGACACGCCGTATCCGGGCACACGGTCTCGCAACGTCACCAGCGGCTCGTAGAACCCGGCGAGGATTTCATCCACGCGGCCCTGATCTCCGTCTTGGTACGCGTGGAAGAACGCTGTGGCGACCGCTGGCGCCATCGCGAAAGCCGCGGACGAGTAGTGCGGCACGCCGATGGCCTGATAAGCACGCTGGCTCAGTTCGGCTGTGAGCAGCCCATTGAAGAAGAGCACGTCGTCGCGCCCCACCTGCTGCGCAGCCAGGGTAAACCGCTGCGTGGCGGCGATGTCGCCCACGCCATCCTTCACCCCGATGACGCGAGGGTCGCCGAGCAGCTCCGCGATGGACTCGGGCGTGAACGCACCGAGTCCGCGGTGATAAACGACGACCGGAAGGTCCGTCGCGTCAGCAACCGAACGGACGTAGGCGACGAGCCCTGCCTGGGGTGCGGCGACGAGGTATGGCGGCAGCACCAGCAGCGCGTCTGCTCCCGCCTCCTGCGCCCCACGCGCCACAGCGCGCGCGTGACCGAGCGGCCCGCCCGCACCGGCGATGACCGGAACGGAGCCGTCCACGACGTCGACCGTGGCGCCCACGACGGTGTCGTACTCCGACGCGTCCAGGGCATGGAACTCCCCCGTCCCGCACGCAGGAAACACCGCTCCGGGCCCGAAGGGGAGCGCGTCGGACAGATGACGCTCGAGAACAGGCACGGCGACTTCGCCGGACGAGTCGAAAGGTGTCACAGGAAAGAACAGCACTCCGTGCAGTTGCACAGGGAGACCTCGTTTCGACATATGCCGCCGCTCGGCGGCTATATTGGTGGATCGATTCACAGCGCTGCAGAATTTCGCTTGCGCGATCCGGGGCGGCTGTGTATAGAGTGTCTTGTGAATCGATCCACGTGTCAAGCGGATCGCAGACGGAAGTAGACAAAGTGGTCTGGATGACTAGCGAGGCGCCCCCCGCCGAACTCCCGAGCGCACCCCCTCGTTCCAGGGACTCGACCTCGCGTCGAGCGCGTCGCGCGGGGGTCAGCGTGCCGTGGTGGTTCGTGGTGCCGGCACTGGCGATCTACCTGTTCATCGTGGTGGTGCCGAGTTTCCGAGGCGGCTTCTTCTCATTCACCGACTGGAACGGGCTCGGCGACGACTGGAGCTTCGTCGGGTTCGAGAACTTCGCCGACGTGTTCACCGACCGCGCCGCGCAGGCCGCGCTCATCAACACCATCATCCTGGCGGTGGTGGCCACCGTCGTGCAGAACGCCATCGGACTCGCGCTCGCGCTCGGCGTGAACACAATGGTCAAGTCGCGCTACGTGCTGCGCGTCATCTTCTTCGCCCCGGTCGTTCTTACGCCGCTGGTCGCCGGGTACGTGTGGAGCTACCTGCTCTCACCCAGCGGCGCCGTCAACGAAGCGTTGCGCGCGGTCGGGCTGGGGGCCCTCGCCCAAGACTGGCTCGGCGACCCGCGGTTCGCGCTGGGCTCCATCATCGTGGCCATCGTCTGGCAGTTCTCCGGGTACTCGATGGTGATCTTCCTCGCCGGGCTTCAGGCCATCCCGGACGAGATCATGGAGGCCGCAGTCATCGACGGGGCAGGGCCCTGGCGGCGCTTCCGCAGCGTGATCTTTCCTCTGCTCAACGGCGCCATCGTCATCAACGTGATGCTGTCCCTCATCGGCGGTCTCAAGCAGTTCGACCAGGTGGTCGCAATGACCGGCGGCGGGCCGGGGACTGCAACGGAGACCATCTCCACACTCATCTACAAGAACGCGTTCGCCTTCGGTGAGTATCCGTTCTCGACAGCGCTGGCTGTGGTGATGACCGTGCTCATTGCGGGGCTGGCTGCCGTCCAGTACCGGCTCACGCTGAGGAAGGCCAACTGATGTACCGTCGCTACACGGCCACGACCCTGGTGCGCGAAATCGCGCTGATTCTCGCTGCCATCATTTTCGCCATCCCGCTGGTCGCGCTGGTGAACGTCTCCCTCAAGCCGATGAACAGCGGTACCGGCGCCCTTTCCTTCGCCTGGCCGCCGACCCTGGATAACTACGTCCAGGCGTGGAACCAGGCCGCCCTCGGCAGTGCGCTGGCCAACAGCACCTTCATCGCGGTCATCAGCGTCGCCCTGATCGTCGTTGTGTCGGCGCTTGCTGCGTACCCGCTGGCGCGAGTGACACGGTCGTGGTCGCGATTGACGTTCTACCTCTTCATCGGCGGTCTCATCGTCCCGGCGCAGCTGGCGCTGCTGCCGCTGTACACGACGCTGCGTGACCTCGGGCTCATCGGGTCGCTCTGGGCGGTCATCCTGATCAACGTCGGCACCGGCATGCCCTTCTCCATCTTCCTGTACACGACGTTCCTGCGAGAGCTGCCGATGGACTACGAGGAGGCGGCGCTTCTGGACGGCTGCGGGCCGACCCGCGCATTCGTCAGCGTCGTGTTCCCGTTGGTGCGGCCCGTCACAGGGACCGTCATCATCTTGAACCTGGTGGGTATCTGGAACGAGTTCTTCGTGCCGCTGCTGTACCTGTCCGGAAGCGGCAACACTACCGCTCCCGTGGCCATTTACAGCTTCGTCAGCCAGTACGTCACCGTGTGGCCCCTGATCTTCGCGGGGCTGGTCATAACCGTCATCCCGATCCTTGTCGTCTACTTCTCGCTGCAGAAGTACGTCATCAAGGGTTTTGCGGGAGGGCTCAAGGGATAGTGTCCCGACACCTTCCCAGCGGCGCGCATCACATGCACCCGGGCACCTGCCCACTTCCAAAGGAGGAAAGATGAGTTCTACAACGGCACAGCGGCGCACTGTTGCGCTAGCTTCGGCCGCAGTCGTTGCGCTGGCGCTGGCTGGCTGCTCGACCAACACCACCACTGGAGCGGAGGGAGGGGGCAAGGTGCTCACCTTCACTGCGGCCGGTGAGGCGCCTGCGCAGGCTGTCATCGATGCGTTCGAGGAAGCCAACCCCGGCGTCACGGTGAAGGCGACGTTCGCCAACGACGATGCCGCCTACCAGCAGACGCTGCGCACGCAGTTGTCCGCGGGCACGGCGCCTGACGTGTTCCGGATCTGGCCCGGTGGGGGCAACGCCACCGCGGTGCGCACCCTCGGAGACGACGACCTGCTGATGTCGCTGGAGGACGAGTCGTGGGCCGGCGAGCTCAGCGACTCGCAGCGTTCGGTATCGGTCAACAGCGACGGCACCCTGGTGGGCATTCCGGTCACCGTCGTCGGAATCGGCGCGGTGTGGAACGACCAGGCGCTCGAGGAGGCGGGGCTCACGCCTCCGAGCACGTGGAGCGAGGTCCTCGAGTTCTGCACGGCGGCGAAGGAGAAGGGTAAGGTCGCCTTTGCGCTCGGCCTGAAGTCGGCGTGGACCACGCAACTCGTGCCGTATGCGCTCACTTCCACGCTGGTCTACGGTCCGGACGCTGACTTCACCGAGCAGCAGCTGGACGGTTCGGCCACGTTCGTGGACTCGGAGTGGCAGACCGCCATGGACCAGTACGCCGAGATGCGTGACGGTGGCTGCTTCAACGACGACCCCAACGGTGTGGGCTACGACGAGCAGATGACGAGCCTGGGCGAGGGCACCGCGCTGGGTGCCATCCAGGTCACCTCTGCCGCCGCGAACGCGGCGCAGTACGCCGCGGAGGGAACGACGTTCTCGATGACGCCGGTGCCCGCTACCGACGACCCGGCTGACACCTACCTGCCGGTGTCCGTCGGTATCGAGTACGCGATCAACGCCGATGCCAAGGAGCCGGAGCTGGCGAAGAAGTTCGTCGAGTTCCTCGCCTCCAGCGAGGGCCAGGCGATCTACGCCACCGAGTCCGGCGCAGCGCCGGCGCTGCCGTCGGAGGACTTCGAGACGGGCCCGGTGCTCGCGGCGGTCGCGGAGTACCAGGCCGATGGGCGCGACCGTCCCTTCCCGGACGTGTTCTGGCCGAACCCGAAGGTGCAGAGCGAGCACCTGACTTCGATCCAGGAGCTGTTCAACGGCACCATCAGTACCACCGAGGTGCTCGAGCGCATGGACGCGGCGTTCGCCGAGGGATGACCATCATCGGGGCAGGCCGGCTCGCGGGCCGGCCTGCCCACCCCATCAGGAGACATCATGACCCCCGAGATCACCCGACAGACCGTGACGGTGAGCGACGTCGCCAAGCACGCCGGTGTGTCCCGAGCCACAGTCTCCTACGCCCTCACTCAGCCCACCCGGCTCTCCGATGAGATGCTCGCCCGAGTGCAGGCGTCCATCGCCGAACTGGGCTACGTTCGCAACGACGCGGCCCGGCGACTTCGCGTCGGCCGCAGCCAGGCGCTGGGTCTTGTTGTCGCCAACAGCCGCAACCCCGTCTTCGCAGAACTGGCTTCTGGCGCTGAGGAGGAAGCGGCCCGACACGGCATGTTCATTCTGCTCGCCAACGCCGACGACAACGCGGAGCGTGAACGGCAGTACGTGCGATTCTTCGAATCTCAGCAGGTCAACGGCGTCCTCATCGCACCCGTGGGCTCAGTACCCGAGGAACTGGTCGAACTCCGCCAGAAGGGGACTCCCTTTGTCGTGCTGGGCAAGCCGCAGGCCGAGATGGTGTACCCCTCCATCAGCGGTGATGGACGCCGCGGCGGACGACTGGCGACCGAGCACCTCATCGCGCAGGGACGCCGTCGGCTGTTGTTCGTCGGGGGCCCTCACCCGCAGGTCGCCGACCGCCGCGACGGAGCGCGGGACGCCATCGCATCCGCGCCCCAGCCGGTTCAGCTGGAGACCATCTCGGTACCGCTGCAGACGGTCCGGGCCGGTGAGGAGATCGGCGAGCAGCTGCTCCAGCGCGGACAGCTGCCGGACGGCATCTTCGCCGGGAACGACCTGCTCGCTCTCGGCCTCATGCACAAACTGATCGCCGCAGGAGTCCGCATCCCGGAGCAGGTCTCCCTTGTCGGCTACGACGACATAGAGTTCGCCGAGTACGCCATCGTCCCGCTGACCAGCATCCGTCACGCCGGCAACAAGATGGGCGCTGCCGCCGTCCGGCAGGTGCTCAACCTCGACCCCGTCGGCGACTCAGCCGCCGAGTTGTACGCCCCGCAGCTGATGGTGCGTGCCACGTCCCTGCAGGAGGGATGACCCGAGTGCACACCGTCTCCCCGGACGCGCTCGAGGCCGCCATCTTCGGCGCGGTAGACATCGAGCGCCGCGACGACCTCCATCCGAACCAGGACGGACACGACCTGATGGCTGGGCGGTTGACCGACCTCGCCCGCAACCCCGACCAGCCGCTGGGGCGGACCTTCACGTCCGTTCTGACGGGAACCTCCGTCCGGGAGGGGGAGGGGGCGCGCCGCCTTCCTGCCCCTCTCGGGCTCGACACGGTGGTGCCGCGATGAGCCGCATCACCGCAGTCGAAGTCATTCCGCTGGCATTCTCCGATCCTCCGCTTCTGAACACGTGGGGCGTGCATGAACCGCTGGCGCTGCGCAGCCTCGTGGTGCTCACCACCGAAGACGGGACGACCGGCCTCGGCGAAGCGGGCGGAGATCTGACACTGCTCAACCGGCTTCGAGCCATCGCTCCGCACCTCATCGGCACGCGGGTGGATTCTCCGGAGGACATCACCGAAGTGGTGCTGTCTGTGCTCGGCCCCGACACGCCGCTCGTAGAGCGCAACATCGCGCGGTCACCGTTCGACGTTGCTGCGGTTGACGCCTGGGCCCGTCTGGAAGGGGTCCGGGTCGTGGACCTGTTGGGCGGAGCGGTACGGGAACGCGTTGACTACGCCGGCTACCTCTTTTACAAATGGCCGGGCCACCCGGGTCGCCCCACCGACGATTGGGGCGGCGTCCTCAGCGCGGACGACGTCGTCAAGCTCGCGCGCACCATGGTGAACGAGTACGGGTTCGGGTCCCTCAAGCTCAAGGCGGGCGTCTTCGGGCCTGAACAGGAGGTCGCCGCGATCCAGGCGCTGCAGGCGGCGTTCCCGGACGTGCCCTTGCGCATCGATCCGAACGGCGCGTGGACCGAACCCACCGCCCTCCGGGCGGCGGCCGCGCTCGAAGGCGTCCTCGATTACCTGGAGGATCCGGTGCTGTCGATCCCGGCGATGGCGCGCGTGCGCGAGTCGACCTCTCTGCCGCTGGCCAGCAACATGATCGTCAATACGCTGGAAGACCTCGACGAAGTCGTCGCCGCGACGGCGTTGGACATCGTCCTGGCCGACCATCACTATTGGGGTGGTCTGTCCAGCGCACTGGACCTTGCCCGCGAGTGCGCTGCGGCTGGGCTGGGCGTATCCATGCACTCCAACTCCCACCTCGGGGTGTCTTTGGCTGCGATGACACACGTGGCCGCCGCATCTGAGGCCCTCACATACGCCAGCGACACCCACTATCCGTGGAACGTGCGTGATGACATCGTCCACGACGGCACGTTCTCATTCCGGGACGGTGCTCTCGCCGTGCCCGACGGACCCGGCCTGGGCGTCGAGCTGCGCCGCGACGCCGTGGAACGGCTCCATCGCGCCTACGTCGAGTCCGGACGAACGGTCCGTGATGACACCGGGTACATGCGGTCGGTCGACCCCGGCTACGACGCAGGACTGCCGCGATTCTGATGCGCGTCACCTTCAGCCTGTTCCCGTGGGACATCGACGGGGATCCCGCCGCCGGCTGGCTGGCCGGCCGAGGTATCGAAGACGTCGCCCAGTTGCGCGCCGCCGCCGCACACGTCACCATCCTCAACGATCCGGCACCCACCGCCACCGAGCTCACCGACGCGTGGGCGGCACTTCAGGCGGGCGCCAACGAACTTCTCGTGTACCGCGCGGGCCTCGCCTCGACTTCTCGACTCGACGCGGCACTGACCGCAGTGAAAGGAATCTCATGACCGTCCCCCACGAAGTCTGCCTGTGGGTCACCCCCAAGATCTTCGACGATCTGCGCGAACCCAGCACCGGCGTCGCAGCGTTCTTCGACCACCATGCGGACTGGATCGACGGAAACGACCTGACGATCGTCTTTTGTGCCGGCAACGGCGACCACGTGTTGGACTGGCGGGGACCGGACGGACTGGACGACGCCTTCGACTGGGCACGGTACAACGCGTACGCATGGGACCCCGACACGGGGCAGACGTTCGAGACGGCGATACGCAACCACAACGCCAACTGGCTGGACCGGGTGCGCGAGGGTGGTGAGCGATCCGCGAACCCGTACTCGGCGGGACCGATGATGGTGCTGTCCGAACAGCTGATGGACTACCGCTCGCTCGCTCACATCTACGCGACCATTCGTGAGGAAGCCGCCCGACGCGGTGTGCAACTGCGACTGCTGGAATACCTCGAGCCCGGCCCCGAGTTCTGCCGCAGCGAATGGAAGACCGTCCGGCATCCGGAGGTAGCAGCCGCTCGCGCCGACGCCGGCGGTCACGAAATTCCCGGGCTCATCGACGTCACCCTCCCGCTCAACGCCGACTCCCGGGCTTACGCCGGTTGGCCCGCAGGTATCCCGGTGGGCACCCTCGCCGGCGAGTTCGTCGCGCGTCAGACGGCAGCGTTCGTCTCCGACTTCGAATTGGACGGAGTACTCCTCGGCAATCAGTTCGGGCTGCTGGGCTTCTGGAATCCGAAGAACGCGCCGGAGCTGACCGCGGAACGGCAGGAGGGGATCCGGGCGTTCTTCCTCGGGTTGCGTGCAGCGATGGGCGACCGCCAGATCTACTGGATGGACAGCTATTGGCGCGCGGAGGTCGAACGCGATGTGTGGGGCATGACCGACGAGTGCTATGACGCGCTGGACGCGATCGTCGTCTCCACCTTCGCCGTCCTCGTGGAGCGGACCGAGATCATCCCGAACCTGCAGAGCAAGGCCCGGATGCGTGCGCGCACGCTCTACGCGGTCGACTTCGTAGACCCCTGGTACGCGTACCGCACCCACCTGGACGACATCCGCAGCTACCAATACCAGCGCGAAGTGCTCCGCTCACACCGCCACCTCACCGACGGGGTGACCTTCTTCGCCAACGACACCTTCGGCCAGTTCGTCCCGCGTGAGCGCCTCGACGAAACCCGCCGGCTCCTCACCGCCTGATGGCGACCGTCGTCGTCACCGGCGCAGCCGGCGTCATGGGACGGGCCGTCACCCCTCTGCTCGCCGGCCGCCACCGGCTGCGGCTGGTGGACATTGACGTGCCCGAGCACGCCGACGGCACCTGGACCAGATGCTCGGTCACCGATGCGGAGACCTTCGCCGGGGTGCTGGAAGGCGCGGACGCGCTGGTGCACTTCGCCGGGATTTCCACCGAAGCGCCGTGGGATGACCTTCTCCAGGTGAACGTCGACGGGACGAAGCGCGTTCTGGAAGCCGCCCACAACGCGGGGGTCCGGCGCGTGCTGCTCGCGAGCTCCATCCATGCCGGCGGGTATTTGACCGGTGCTGATGCCGACGTGCGTGCGTCTCGTCCTGACTCGTATTACGGGGTCAGCAAGGTGGCGATGGAGGCACTGGGAAGTCTCTTCGCCGACCGGTATGGGATGTGTGTCGTCTCGGCACGCATCTGCACGTTCGGGCGGGAGCCGTCCGCCGGCCGGACGGTCGCCACGTGGCTGTCGGTCGCCGACACGGCACGGCTTATTGAGGCTGTGGTCGCGCTTGACACACCGGGGCATCACCTCGTGTGGGGTGTCTCAGCGAACAGCCCCGCCTGGTTCCCGCTCGAAGCGGGGAAGCGTATCGGCTATCAGCCCGAAGACGACGCCGTCCAACGACTCGCTGAGATCCACGGCGGGATGCTGAAGCCGCCCGACCCACGGTCACCCCTCGGCGGGCCATTCCTTGACCTGCCGCTCGGCGGGGTGCCCAGCCGCTGACGGTCGGGGCCGACGGACGAGGACCCGCCGACGGCTTGCGGTGAGGCGCATAGGCGTGCGGCCCTACAGAGCCCGGCGACCGATGAGCTGGCGAGTCGGCCGCGCCCGAAGATCTCGTGCCCACATCGTGCGTACGTATGATCTGGATCGGGAGCGATTCGAGGGAACGGCAACAGCTAACCGCCCGTCGCAAGCAGCGGGATTCCGGGGATCTCGGCCAACACGGACGGCGATGGATCGAGTCTCCGTGGGGCCAAATCCCACGGCATGTCGGCGTAGGTCTCGTAGTAACAGGCAGCGCGCCGATGTGTGCACCAATGTGTGAACCGGGCCCCTTGCTCCGCGTCATCATGCGGATCCTGGCGGAGAAGCCCTTGACTACGGATCAGAAGGTTAGGGGTTCGAGTCCCTTCGGGCGCGCACTGTGTTGAGACAGTAACCGGAAGAAGCCCCCCTGAGGGGCTTTTTCTGTATCCAGGCCGCAGTTCTGATTGCCTCGAGCCTGAGTTCGTTGTGCTCGACGAGGCGTTCTCGGCGCTCGACGTGCTCGTCCCAGCTCGCTCGCCGATGGCCGATGACTGGTCCAATTCAACGACGACGCCTGCACGAGGACGTTGCTAGATCAGACTGTCCCGATTGTTCGCGCGTGAATTCGCGTCACCTGTCGGTTTGACTACTGGCTGCGCTGTTGAGCCGCCAGAGGCGCAACGCGACGTGAGTGTCCAGGCGGTGTGGTCCACGCCGCCAGGTCGGGTTGAGCTCGGTGTCGATCCGTTCGATCCGCTGTCGCACGGTGTTCGGGTGGATACGCAGGAGCTCGGCGGTGTCGTTGATCGATCCATGCGCGTCGAGGTAGGCAAGCGCGGTTCCCAGCAGAATCTCTCCTCGTGGTTGGTCGAGAAGCGGACCGAGATGCGCGGTGAGGTAGCGGTGGGCAGTTGCCGGGTCCCCGTCCCTCAGCAGGAGTCCGGCGACTCCCGCCTCCGCGGCGCCCGCGATGGCGCCGGGGGCGCCCATAGCTCGCATGGCTGAGGCGATTGCGGCCGCCTCGGCGTAGGCGCCCGGCACTTTTGCCAGTTCCGGTGAGCTGGCGATGCCCCCGAAGCACGGGAGGTCCTGGATGAGTGCGGTGACCCTGATCCTGAGGGCGGCTTCCGGGCTCCGCGCCACGATCACGACGCGGCCAAGGTACCCGGCCACGATGGTGTGTCCGCTTCTGGTGAGTTGGCGGACGCGCCCGAGAAGGCGGCGTCGGCTTGCGTCGTCCGGATCAGAAGGCACCAGGACCGCGATGCTGGTTTCGCGGTCCGTGCCGAGTGCGCGCTGCACCATCGTCGAGGAGAGTGTCGGTCGCTCCGGATCGAGCGGGGAGACGAGTGCGCTCACGAGTTCGTTCTCGTGGAAGTGGCGCACGTCATCGATCGTCCTGTCGTAGAGCAGGGCGATGCTCGCGTAGCGTGCGACGGTTGCGGCGACCACATCGGGTATCTCGGGTGGTGCTGCGCGAGTGACGATGATGAAGCCGGGTCCGGCGTCGCCGATGAGGGGCGCTTGTTCTTCATGCAGGCCGTCCCCTCGATCTGTGCCGGCAGCGGCCTCATCGTCACCGGTCTGAGATGAGTGGGCGAGCTCACGACCTGTGGAATCCACGACGCGCAGCTGCGTCCCCGTCAAGGATCCGGCGACGGCGAGGAGCTCGTCGAGGCCGCGATGCTCGGCGAGCTCCCCGGCAAGTCGGACCTCCAGCTCACTGCGCACACGTTCGGCGGCCAATGCCTCACTGAGCTCATCGGTCGCCTTCTGGGCGATCAGCTGGGCCGTTCTCTCGTTCTCTTTCGCGCCGACGAGTTCAACCGCCGCTGCGGCGAGGCTCGCAATCCGCTCCAGGTGTTCGCGCTGCGCCGGTGTGAATGCGCCGGGTGTCCGGTTCGCGGTCATGAGCGCACCGACCACCTTGCCGGCGATGCGAAGCGGCGCACCGAGGATCGCGCGGACTCCCTCTTCGACGACGACGTGGTCGATGTCGGGCAAGTGCGTCTTGCCCTCGTCAGGCAGGTAGTCAGGTGTCTCCGCGATCACTCCGCCGGCCGCCAGGCCCAGCACGCCCGTGCCCAAGGGCATGCGGATCGCGGCGTAGGACTCGGTGCGTACCCCGTCTGTCGTCCGGATGAATGTCTCGGCGCGCTCGGAATCGTTGAGGCTGAGATACGCGATGTCTGTGTTGAGCAACAGGCGTGCTCGGCGCACGATCGAGGACAGAAGCAGCTCTGGATCGCGAAGAGTCGAGATGTCTCGGGCGATGTC
Source organism: Microbacterium sp. ZW CA_36 (assembly GCF_044987475.1). Lineage (NCBI taxonomy): Bacteria > Bacillati > Actinomycetota > Actinomycetes > Micrococcales > Microbacteriaceae > Microbacterium > Microbacterium sp. ZW CA_36. Next base: position 51,429 of record NZ_JBJDRL010000017.1, on the reverse strand, counting down.
GGTAAGAGTTGCCGCGATGGTCGATTGCGCCGGGGTCATATCGGCATTCTCGCGCTCAAGTGTGTCGAATGCACATCTTCTGTCGAAGGAATGGCTGGTTTACACATCCCGCTTCTTGATGACGCAGGCCAAACTCAATGCGACGCGAGGAAGCGAAACGCGAGGGAAGGACGCTGCGACGACCTTCCGTGAGCCAGGGCGAGGCGCTTCCTTCACACAGTCGGGGAGATCAGCCCGACACCGGTGTCGGCGTGGGCCTTTCGTTGTGTTCGTCTGCATGCGGACCTCGTGCGGCGTCCGGCGCCGACAAACAAGCGAAGGCAGGATCGATGAAGATACTTGGCGGACGACGGTCACGGGACCGGCCCCGTGATGGCCAGCAAGGAGCGCAGCCCCGGCTGGCGGTCAGCGGGCTGACCGTACGATTCGGCGGCCTGACTGCTGTGGACGACGTCTCCTTCGACGTCCATCCTGGCGAAGTGGTGGCACTTATCGGGCCGAACGGCGCAGGCAAGACCACGGTGTTCAACGCCGTGTGCGGACTGGTCAGTCGACAGGGACGCATCGCCATCGACGGCCTCGCAGCGCCGAGACGAACCGCTGATCTGACCGGTCGCGGCTTGGCAAGAACATTGCAGGGGCTGGGTCTGTTCGCCGGGTTGACCGTCTGGGAGAACGTGCTGGCGCCGATCGCGACCGTTCGAGCCGCGGACATCCGCGTGGCAGCGCAGCTCGACTCGCTCGACCTGACCGGCATGGCGGACGTCCCGGTTTCAGCGCTTTCCTATCCGGATCGAAAGCGTGTCGCGCTGGCACGCGCGCTGGTGACGGATCCGCGTCTGCTCCTGCTGGACGAACCCGCCGGCGGACTCGGCGCCGACGACATCGCCGATCTCGCCGGCATCATTCAGGCGGTCGCTGCTGGAGGATGCTCGATCCTGCTGGTGGAGCATCATGTCGACTTCGTGATGAACGCGGCCGACCAGATCGTCGTGCTGGACTTCGGTCGGTGCATCGCGCGTGGCACGCCGGACCAGATCCGGGTCGATCCGCGGGTCGAGGAAGCCTACCTCGGCGTGAAGGCTGTCGCATGAGTGGCGGGCCAGCGGGAACGCGAACCGTCGCCGGTGCGCTGTCGATCGAGGCGCTGACCGCCGGATACGGAGGCACACCCGTGCTGCATGACGTCAGCTTCGCCCTGCAGCCTGGTGAGATCGTCGCGCTGCTGGGCGCCAATGGAGCGGGAAAAACCACTCTGCTGCGCACTCTCGCGGGTCTGATGCCGTCACGTTCCGGGAGCATCCGCCTGGACGGCACGAACCTCACGGACCTGGTCACCGAGGAACGTGCTCGACGAGGAGTGGCCCTCGTGCCGGAGGGGCAGAGCGTCGTGGCAGAGCTCACCGTCGAGGAGAATCTCCGGCTGGGTTCCTTGTGGCGGCACCGAGGATCGGCGAGAGAGCGTGCGATCGAGGCCATCTACGAGCTGTTCGAGCCGCTCGCGCGTCGACGCAGCAGCGCCGGTCACCAGCTCTCCGGCGGTGAGCGCCAGATGCTGGCACTGGGCCGCGCCCTGATCACCGAACCTCTGGTGCTCGCGTTGGACGAGCCATCGCTCGGACTCGCCCCGCTCACGATCGCCAAGATCTTCGGAGCCCTGCGGGACATCGCCGCTGATCGCGGCCTCACCGTCCTCCTCGCGGAGCAGAACGTGACCAGCGCGCTCTCGATTGCCGATCGGGGAGTTCTCCTCGATCTCGGCCGGGTCGTGGCCGACGCGCCATCACCGGAACTTCTACGCGATTCCACCCTTCGACACGCCTACCTCGGATTCTGATGGACCAGCTGATCTTCCTCCTCGCCACCGGGCTCGCCCGGGGCGCCGTCTTCTCACTCTTCGCACTCTCGCTCGTGCTCATCTGGCGAGCTGCGCGGATCATCAACTTCGCTCAGGGAGCGCAGGCGCTCGTCGCCTCTTACGTCGCTTTCACCGTCACTGCCGCGACGGGATCGTACTGGGCGGGGCTCGTCGCGGCGCTGGTCGCCGGCGCGCTGATCGGAGTCGGCGTCGAACGCGGGGTGATGAGACTCGTTCCCGCTCATGATCACCTCGCCGGGATCATCGTCGCGATCGGGATCGTGATGGTGCTGCAGTCGCTGCTCGGGATCCTCTTCGGGCCTCAGTATCGGCCGATGCAGGCACCGTTCGACGACAGTCCTCTGATGATCGGCGAAACGCCGCTCCTCTCTCCGTATGACATCTTCGTCCTCACCGTCGCTGCTGTCACGATGGTCGCGCTCGCCCTCCTCTTCCGGTTCACGTCTATCGGATTACAGCTGCGGGCTGCCGCATTCGCGCCCGAGGTGTCGCGCCTGCTGGGAGTGCGGGTACCGCGCATGGTGACCATCGGCTGGATGCTCTCCTCGGCAGTCGCATCGCTCGCAGCCTTCTTGCTGGTGCCGACCGAACTGGGCTTGAATCCCCACGCGACAGACATGCTGCTCGTGTACGGCTTCGCCGTCGCCGTGATCGGCGGCCTGGATTCCCCCTTGGGAGCGCTTGCCGCAGGCTTGACCGTCGGAGTCGTGATCACGCTCGTCAGCGGCTACCTCGCCGCGACGCTGGCGCCGATCGGCTTGCTCGTTCTCCTGTTGGCCGTGCTGCTGGTGCGGCCCGGTGGAATCTTCTCGATGCGAGAGGTGCGCAGCGCATGACCCGTCGACCCCGATCCTCCAGGGCCACCGCCGCGTCCGGTCGAATCATCCTCTGGGGGGCCTTGCTCACCATCCTCGCGATAGGCGTGACGTTCCTGCTCGACCCCTACCGAAACTTCCAGCTCGCGACCATCGCCGCCACGTTCTGCGCCGTCGCAGGCCTCACGGTGCTCGTCGGCAGCAGCGGACAGCTTTCACTGGGACAGGCCGCGATGATGGCCGTCGGCGGATACGGCTACGCACTGACTGCGAATGCACTCACTGACGTGGGAGTCGACGGCCTGGCCAGATTCCTCCTCGCGATGATGGGCGGCATCGTCACCTCAGGCCTTCTCGGGCTGCTGCTGGGACTGGCGGCCGCTCGTCTGCGCGGGCCCTACCTGGCAGGGCTGACGCTGGCGATCACCATCGCGATCGCACCCGTGACGACGTTTTTCTCCGAGGTGTTCAACGGGGATGCCGGCCTTCAGATCGCGTACGACAGCGTGCCGCCGATGCTCGCGACGCTCATCGCGATGGAACAGTGGCAGGCGTGGGTCGCGATCCTGGTCGCCGGAGTGGTCGTGACCGCACTGGCATCCCTGGCCCAGAGCGGCGTCGGGCTGCATATGCGTGCCACTCGGGACGATGAGACAGCCGCTCGGCTCTCGGGAATCCGCACCGGTCGCATCAAGGTGATCGCTTTCGTCGCGTCTTCCGTCACGGCCGGCGCCGGCGGTGCACTGGCGTGCTTCATCACGCAAGCGGTCAGCCCCGGTGCGTACACCCTGGCATTCTCGCTGCTCCTGGTCGTCGCCGCCGTCATCGGCGGACTCGGCAGCATCGGCGGTGCGGCGATCGGATCCGCGCTCATCGTCCTGCTGCCATGGGCGGTCACCCTGACAACCGAGGCATTGCCCGCGGAACTCGCCCAGCGGCTCTCCGGAAATCTGCCGGTCCTGCTCTTCGGCCTTCTCCTCATCATCGTGATGGCAACAGCACCGCGCGGTCTGGCCGGCATCCGCTTCCGCAAGGGATCCCGACTTGATGGTCGAGCAGCCAAACCAGCGCGCCCCCAGCCGGATTCCACCGCAGCGGGTGGGTCGTCGGATGCCCCCGAGCCGGTGCTTGAACTCGCCACCCCGAACGTCCCGTCCGCACACCAAGAGAGAAAGCAATGACTATGAAACATCGATCACACCTCCACCGCATCACAGCCGCAGCCGGCGCTGCTGCGCTACTCGTCACGCTGGCGGCGTGCAGCACCCCCGCCGCCGCACCATCGGAGGGTGCTGATGTCCCCGGTGTCACAGAAGACACCGTGACGATCGGCACCCACACTCCGCTCACAGGCCCCGCCGCAGCCGGCTACGCCGGAATCTCGGCCGCCGCAACCGCGTACTTCGAGTACCTCAACGACAACGGCGGAGTTCATGGGCGGTCCATCGACTACATCGTCAAGGACGACGGCTACAACCCGTCCAACACGCAGACCGTCGTGCGAGAGCTCGTTCAAGAGGACAACGTCTTCGCCATCGTCAACGGGCTCGGGACTCCGACGCACCTGTCCGTCCTCGAATTCCTGAACCAGAACAAGGTGCCCGACCTGTTCGTCGCGTCCGGCGCCTCCGACTGGAACCAGCCCGAGAAGTACCCGTACACGTTCTCGTTCAACGCCAGCTACATCGTCGAGGGCGCCGCGCTCGCGCAGTACGCCACCGATGAGCACCCTGGCAAGAAGGTCTGCCTGTTCGGTCAGGACGACGACTTCGGCACCGAATTCATCGAGGGGGCGGAACACGTACTCGGGGATGACGGGCTCGTCGCGGTCGAACGCTACGCCGTGTCCAATCCCGATGTGTCGGCGCAGATCGGTGCTCTCAAGACAGCAGGCTGCGAGATCGTGATGCTCGGTACGATCCCCGGGTTCTCGGCCCTCGCCATCGGCACCGCCGCACAGCTGGGTTGGTCGCCGATGTGGTTCGCCACGTCCGTCGGTGCCGACTACGTCACCCTGTCGGGTCTGCTCAAGGATGCCGCTCCACAGCTTCTGGACGGCTTCGTCAGCGCCAACTACATGCCCGGCATCACCTCTGACTGGGTCGAGCTGTTCAGCACGATCAACGACGAGTACAACAATGGAGCCGTCTTCGACGGCAACACCATCTACGGCATGAGCATGGCGTACCTGTTCGCCGAAGCGTTGGAGGCGGCGGGGGAGAACCCCACACGTGAGTCGCTGCTGGAGGCACTGACGTCAGGTGACCTCACCGGCAACGGTATCGTCCCACTGGCGTTCTCGAAGGACTCCCACGAGGCCTATCCGGCGGCCGGTATCCAAGTAGTCGAAGACGGTGTACAGGACTACGTCGGCGCGACCTATCGCGTCATGGATGGCGACGTTGAGGCGATCGACGCCGACTTCCCGCCCGTGGCAGAGGGAGGAACTCCGGCGAACTGAATGGACCGGGGCAGCTGAACCTGAGGGGTCAGCTGCCCCGGCACACCTGTCCACGTAGCAGGTCGCTGAACAGCGCGCACCCGTCTACGACATGCCCTGGTCCCGCGCCAGCGATCCACCTCACAGCTGAGCAGCGCAGCGGGCAACTGCACGCTTCTCGCCCAAGACAACGTCGTCGAAGGAGAATCTCATGAAGTCAGCAACCACCGGTGCGTTGCACCACTCGATTGGCCGCACCGCGCTGATCGCTGCGCTCACCATCGCAGTCGTCCTCGCCTGCATGTGGCTGGCGCCACCGGCACGCGCCGCGTCCGGAGCATGGACGACCGAGACGATCGCGGGCATGTCGGTTCGCGTCTACACTCCCGCCACGCCGCCTGCCCTCGAAAGCGGACGGGCCCTGATGATCTCACTGCACGGCTGTCAGCAGAAGGCGCAGGACCTGCAGCAGGACGGGAACTGGACCGACGTCGCCGACGAGTACGGAATGGTCGTGGCGCTGCCCGACGCACCCAACGGAGGCGTGTACCTCGGCTGCTGGGACTACTACGACACCAGCCACAGCTCGACGAACCCGTCACGCCATGATGACAATGTGCTCGCGCTCGCTCAGACGCTGCAGTCCCGCGGGTCACTTGCAATCGACCCCGACCAGACATATGTCAGCGGGCTGTCATCCGGAGGCGCGGAGTCGATGGTCGTCGGGTGCCTGTTCCCGCAGGTGTTCGCCGGCGTCGGAATCAACGCCGGTCCCACCATCGGCACCACCGCAAGCGGGTATTCGTGGGTCAGCACCAGCAAGACGACCGCAACGGACACCTGTCAGCGCTTCGCCGGTGACAACTCGGCCGCGTTCCAGACGCAACTCACCTCCGTGGTCTACGGAAGCAACGATGCGACGGTGGCGGCCGGGTACAACACCCTGAACGCACAGATCATGGCCGGTATCTACGGCGCAGAGACCTCGTCGACGTTCTCGCTCAGCGGCCTCGCAGGCACGAATACGGCCGGCAGTGGCACGCTTTACAGCGATGGGACCGGGCCACGAGTATCTGTCATCCAGAACACGGGTCTCGGCCACAACTGGCCTGCCGGCACGGGCACGAACGGCACCTACATCGCAGGCAATAGCATCGACTACCCCGCCTATGTGACGAAGTTCTTCTTCGAGAACAACCGCCGCGTCGGCGGGGCCTCGACGCCCGGCCCGACTCCCGTTCCAACGCCGACCCCGACGCCGACGCCGACCCCGACGCCGACGGAATCGTCTTGCATCGCCGCGTCTAACGCAGCGCATCAGGCGGCCGGCCGGGCGCTGAGCTACGGCTTCGCCCCGTACACGACGTACTACGCGAAGGGTTCGTTGGCGTACATGGGGCTGGGGGACTCCACGGTGACCACCCTTCGACAGCAGTCGTCCGGATCATGGACGGTGGTCTACAGCTGTAACTAGATCGACACTCGTCCGCTTGCGAAGCGGTCGAGCCGGTCTCCACACATGAGGGCCGGGGTTCACTGGGCCGGTCGATATCCGTCCGGACCGTGAACCCCGGCCCTCAGCCGCGCGACGGTGCAAACGCATGCGGGCTGCCAGTCCAGCCAGCGCGTTCGGCACGAAAGCCCCAGCTTCCTGGAGACGAAATCGCACGTGGCATCCGCCGAGCGGTGCCGGGAATCCGTCGTTGCCTGATCCGCCAGGGAAAGCGAGGAGCGATAGACGCGGCGCAGCAGACCGGCGCGGACTCATCCGACAGCTTGCCGTGCCGGCAGGTCTGCCCTTCGCTTGAGTCATATGGCGCGGTCGCCGACAGCGCGGATGCTGGCGCGCCGGACGCCGGCGAATCTGCTGCCCGGACGCCCGGCCCGGTGACGCTCCGGCACGGTCACCGGGCGAACGCAGGAACGCCCCGCCACACGTGGCGGGGCGTTCCGTATGTCGCCGGGTCAGGCGCCAGTGGTCACTCGATCGGCGGCCCGCTTCTCCTGGTCGACGCGGTCGAGCTCGTGCAGCGATGAGCCCTTGGTCTCACGCAGCGAGACCACCGCGACGAGCGAGACTCCGGCGGCGATCGTCAGGTAGATCGCGACCGGCACATAGGAGTCGAACTGCGAGAGCAGCGCCACTGCGATGATCGGAGCGAGCGAGCCGGCCACGATCGAGGTCACCTGGTAGCCGAGTGAGACGCCCGAGTACCGCATCCGGGTCGGGAACATCTCGGACATGATCGCCGGCTGCGGCGCGTACATGAAGGCGTGGATGAACAGGCCCAGCGAGATCGCGCACACGATGACCAACGGGTTCTTCGTGTCGAAGAGCGGGAAGGCGATGAACCCCCACGCCGCCGCGCCGAGCACCCCGATCAGGTAGGTGGGCTTGCGGCCGATGCGATCGGCCAGTCCGCCGATCAGCGGGATGACGATCATGTGCACGACGTGGGCCAGGGCCAGAAGCCCCAGGATCTCTGCCGTGTTCACCTCGACTGCGACGCTCAGATACGTGATCGAGAACGTCACCACCAGGTAGTACATGATGTTCTCGGCGAAGCGCAGGCCCATCGCGGTGAAGACGCCGCGGGGGTAGCGCTTCAGCACTTCGAGCACGCCGTACCGGGTCTGCTTGGAGTCCTCGATCTCCTTCTGCACCTCGAGGAAGATCGGCGCGTCGGTGATCTTCGTGCGGATGTAGTAGCCGACGGCGACGATCACGACCGACAGCCAGAACCCGATCCGCCAGCCCCACGCGAGGAACTGCTCCTCGGTGAGGGTGCGGCTGAGGACCAGCAGGACGAGTGTGGCGACCAGGTTTCCGATCGGGACGGCGGCCTGCGGGAATGACGCCCAGAAGCCGCGCGTCTTGTCGGGCGAGTGCTCGGCGACCAGCAGTACGGCGCCGCCCCACTCGCCGCCGACGGCGAAGCCCTGGGCGAAGCGCAGGACGAGCAGGAGCCCGACGGCCCAATAGCCGATCTGGTCGTACGTGGGAAGGCATCCCATCAGGAACGTGGCGACGCCGACCAGGATGATGGCGAGCTGCAGGAGCTTCTTGCGTCCGTACTTGTCGCCGAAATGGCCGAACACGATGCCGCCGAGCGGGCGGGCGATGAACCCGACCGCGTAGGTCCCCAGCGCCGCGATGATCGGCGCATACGGGTCGTCCGACGGCGGGAACATGATCTTGTTGAAGACGAGCGTCGCCGCGGTGGCGTAGAGGAAGAACTCGTACCACTCGACGACGGTGCCGGCCATCGAAGCCGTGACGACCCGGCGCAGGCCGCTGCGGGCGGGAGGCGACCCCGGAGCTTGCGGGGACGCGGTGTTCCCCAGCGATCTGGAAGGCGAATTGTTGGTTGTCATGGCGACTACCTCCTTGTAGTTGTGGGCGATCCGTCAGAGATCGCGTTCGTGTCTGTTTCCGCCGGCGCTCGCGGATGCGTTCGGCGCTGGATGGGCTCGCAGCGTCAGACCGCGATGTTCTGCGAGGCTCCGAGGGATGAGGCGGGCGCCCACCCTTCGATGACGTCGACGAGCGCCGCGTTCCATTCCGCCCGGTTCTCGATGAAGGCGACGTGACCGCTGTTCTCGAAGTACGTCAATGAGGCGTTCGGAAGAAGTCGGGATGCGTACTCGGACCATCGCGGGTCCCAGATCAGGTCATGTCGTCCGGTGAAGATGGCGACGGGTAGTTCGATGGCAGGCAGGTGCGGTCGCATGTCCACATCGATGAGTGATTGGAAGCTGGTGACGCCGACGAACGCGGGCACCTTCAAGCCGATCTGGATGAAGAGGTCTTCGGTTGCTTTCAGGTCTGTTCGGTGGAAGTTGTTGGCGTACAGCCCGGCAATGGTCTCCGTCCGCGCCAATCGGATGGCGTCGATGAGGCCTTCCACTTGGTCCGGCGGCGTTCCGAAGGGGGCATCGGGCGCCTGCCAGAAGCGAGGTCCGCTTCCGGTGATCACGAGCCGTCCGACGCGCCGCGGGTGCATGTGGGCATACTTCAGGGCAATATGGCCGCCCATCGACCAGCCGACGATCGTGACGTCGGTCAGGTCAAGCCCGACGATGAGGGCGTCGAGGTCGCGGACGAACAGATCGTAGTCATAGTCCCCCCACGGTTTGTCCGAGGCGCCGTGTCCACGCAGGTCGACGGTGATGCATCGGTAGGACGGCGCAAGGTCGAGAACCTGATAGTCCCAGACATCCCCGCTGCCAGCCCATCCGTGTACGAACACGATCGGCTTGCCTGATCCGCGATCCTCGTAGGCGAGGTTCACACCGGGTTCCACTTCGAGGTTGGGCATGGTTACTCCTTTGTATTGCCGTGGCTGTGAACGGGAGGTGAGACGAAGCGGCGGACCTCTGCTGCGACGGTGTCCGGCTCTTCGAGGTGAAGCAGGTGCCCGGCACCCGGCAGTTCTCGGTACCGCGCTACAGGGAGCATGCGGGCGATCGCGCGACCGTTCGCAGGCGGCAGCACCCGGTCCGCGCCGCCGTGGATCACCAGCGTCGGGACGGAGAGTTCCGCCGTCCGAGCCCCCGTTTGCAGGAACCGTTCGCACGCCTGGTACTGCTCGCGCCAGATCTCTCTCGACGTCGGGTAGGTCAGACGAGCCTGAATGACGGCCTCGTACTCGTCGGGGTGCGACTGTGGCCACCCATCTCTGAACGACAGCGGCATCGTACGCCGGGCATACTGCTCGGGTGTCTGGTCGGCCGCGTCCAGCCAGACCTTGAGAGTCTGGGCGGGAACGGGCACAGCCCTCGGGCCACCAGGGCTCGTGCCGAGCAGTACGAGTTGTGTGACGAGGTCCGGCCGTGAAAGGGCGAGCAGCTGTGCGATGTACCCACCCATCGAGTAACCCACCACGATGGACGGACGACCCAGCGCTTCGATCGCCAAGGCTGCATCCTGGGCGAGCAGCTCGATCGAAAAGTCCTCCCGGCCACGGGTGGAGCGGCCGGTACCGCGGTTATCGAGAGACCACAGTGCGAGTTCGTCGTCGAAGGCTAGTCGCAACTGTTGGGCGGCCCACGACGCATAGCCGAGACCATGGAGGAGCAGCACGGCCCGGCCGGTCCGTGACCCCTCGAGGTGCAACACGGCATCGTCAGGCGTGCGAACGCGGATCTGTGTCAGCTCACGCACGCTCATCGCGGGAACTCGATCAGCTGTCGGATGGCGTGCCCACTGGCGAGCTCGTCCATTGCGTGGTTGACGTCGTCGAGACCGATGCGGGCCGAGATCAGCTGCTGCAGCGGCAGCCGCCCGTCGCGCCACAGCTGCTCGAAGCGCGGGATGTCCCGTGAAGGCACCGCGGAGCCGAGGTAGCTGCCGACGATCTCTCTCGCTTCCGCGACCAGCGCGAGCGGAGAGATCGCAGCTCGGGCATCGCTCGCAGGCAGGCCCACGGAGACCGTGCGCCCTCCGATCGCCGTGATCGACACTGCCGTCTCGAAGGCCGCCGCGGACCCGGCCGCCTCGATCACTGCGTCGGCCTTCACCGAACCGACGGCTTCTGTGGGGTCGAAGACCTCGTCCGCTCCGAGCTCGGACGCTTTGAGGCGCTTCTCGTGGACCGGGTCGACGCCGATCACTCGGACGTCCGGGATACAGCGTGCCACGAGCAGCGCGGCCATTCCCACGCCGCCCAGGCCCACGACGGCAACCGTCTGCCCGGCCTCGGGTCGAGCGGCGTTCAACACCGCACCGCCGCCGGTCAGCACGGCACACCCCAGCAATGCGGCGATGTCGGGCGGTACGTCGTCACCGACAGGGACGAGCGATCGGCGATCGACTACCGCGTGCGTTGCGAAGCCGGACACTCCGAGGTGATGTGCGACCTCACGGCCATCGAGTGAGATCCTCCGGGCGCCTGAAAGAAGGCTGCCGGCACCGTTCGTGGCTGAGCCACGCTCGCAGGGCAGTCGTCCCTCCGTGGCACAGGCACGGCACTCGCCGCACCTCGGAAGGAACGCCATGACGACACGGCGTCCGATCAGATCATTTCCTTCATCATCTCCCGAGGCCAGAACCCGCCCAGCCGCCTCATGCCCGAGCAGCATCGGGAGTGGCCGGGGGCGACTGCCGTTGACTACTGAAAGGTCCGAATGGCAGACGCCCGCCGCCTCGATCTGCACGAGCACTTCACAGGGACCCGGACGGTCGAGCTCGAGCTCTTCCACCACGATCGGCATCGATTCCCTATAGGGTGCTGTGCTGGACGATGTGGTCAACACCGCTCCACGTATCCTCATTGACTTCCGCCTCCTTGCGCTGAAATGAGTCTGCACGGACCGCGACACCTGCGGAATGTAGATCGCAACCACCTATTCGTGGATTTATGTGCACCGACCACACTGCGGGAACGGAAGAAAGGCATCAGTCTGGCTCAGGACGCGAGCTCTGCATCGCGTCTGTGCGCCGCTTCGGCGGCGGCGGGCAGAGTTCGCCCGTAGACATCGACAGAACGGATGCCGTGAGCTGCGGCGTCCGTGAGACGACAAGGGAGTCCCCGTGACCACGACGATCACCGAAACCCGTGAGTCCGAGCTGCTGGCGTCCGTGCCCGACGGGCTGTTCATCGGCGGGCAGTGGCGCGCGGCCTCCGGCGACAGGACGCTGAAGGTCTACGACCCCGCCAGCGGCGAGGTCGTGAAGGAGATCGCCAACGCGTCGCCCGAGGACGGCAAGGCCGCGCTCGATGCGGCGGTCGAGGCGTTCCCCGGGTGGGCGGCGACGCCGGCGCGCGAGCGGGCTGAGATCCTGCGTCGTGCGTTCGATCTGCTGCAGGAGCGCAAGGAGGACTTCGCGCTGCTGATGACGATCGAGATGGGCAAGCCGTTGGCGGAGGCGCGCGGCGAGGTCGCGTATGGCGGTGAGTTCCTGCGCTGGTTCAGCGAGGAGACGGCGCGGGTGCAGGGCCGCTATGGCGCGAACCCCGAGGGCACCGGTCGCATGATCGTGTCGCAGCATCCGGTGGGTCCGTGCTTCCTGATCACGCCGTGGAACTTCCCGCTGGCGATGGCGACCCGCAAGATCGCGCCGGCGCTCGCCGCCGGCTGCACCGTGGTGATCAAGCCCGCGGCGCTCACGCCGCTGACGACCCTGTACTTCGCAAGGTTGCTCGAGGACGCGGGAGTGCCCGCGGGCGTGGTGAACGTCGTCGCGACCACATCGTCCTCCGCCGTGTCGGAGCCGATCATCCGCGATCCGCGGCTGCGCAAGCTGTCGTTCACCGGGTCCACCCCTGTCGGGGTGAGCCTGCTGAAGCAAGCGGCGGCCGGCGTGCTGCGCACGTCGATGGAGCTCGGCGGCAACGCGCCGTTCGTGGTTTTCGACGACGCCGATCTCGACAAGGCGGTGGACGGCGCGATGCTTGCGAAGTTCCGCAACATCGGCCAGGCGTGCACGGCCGCGAACCGGTTCATCGTGCACCGCTCGGTCGCCGACGAGTTCGCGCGGCGCGTGACCGAGCGGGTGAATGGCTTCACGGTCGGCCGTGGCACTGAGGAGGGCGTGACCATCGGCCCGCTGATCGATGACCGTGCGGTCGCCAAGGCGTCGCAGCTGGTGCAGGATGCCGTCTCGCGCGGTGCGAAGGTCGCCACCGGCGGCAACGAGATCGACGGGCCGGGGACGTTCTACGAGCCGACCGTCGTCACCGACGTGCAGCCGGGGTCCGACATCCTCCGCGAGGAGATCTTCGGACCGGTGCTCGCCATCATCCCGTTCGACACCGAGGACGACGCCGTGCGCCTCGCGAACGACACCGAGTACGGTCTCGTCTCGTACGTCTTCACCGAGAGCCTCGCCCGCGGGCAGCGCATGATCGAGCGCCTCGAGACCGGCATGATGGGCCTGAACATGGGCGTCGTCTCCAACGCCGCCGCGCCGTTCGGCGGCTGGAAGATGTCGGGCCTGGGCCGCGAGGGTGGCGCCGAGGGCATCCACGAGTACCTGCAGACGAAGTACACCCTCACACCCAACCCGTTCTGACGCGATATCCGTGCCAAGAACTCCGTGCGGGACATGCCGGGGCCGCTCGATTCGCGGTCGCCGCTGACAGCGCCAGAAGAAGGCCCCGCGGGCCGGCACGGGGTCGCCGTGCCGGCCCGCGGGCCGTTGCCGAGCAGATCTCCGCGGTTAGCTGCCGCCGCCCGACATCGGGGCAAGCTTGTTCGACTCCGCGATCACGCTGCGCCAGGCGAATTCGTTGTTGTCGCTGAAAACGTAGTAGCTCGAGCCGTTCGGCATGAGTGCGACCGTGATCCCGCCGAAACCGGACATGAACGGCACCGAGAACGATGATGTGAATGACGGGTTGTCTGCGCTGCTGAAGTCCTGGGCCCAGAACCCGTTGTTGTAGTGGAACGGGATCGCACCGCTGGTCGTGACGCCACGATCCTCGGGGTCTTCCTGCAACGTCGCGCTGAGAAGCCCAGGGTGGAGGACTTGGTTGCCACCCGCGGCGCCGCCGTCGACGGTGAGGAGTGTTGCGACCTTGGCGATGTCGTCCTGCGTCCAGAACATGCCGTAGCCACCCCAGGGAGCCCCGGCCGGATCGTTGCCGGTGCGCAGCGTGGTGAGCGAGTCGGGCCCCACCTTCGCCGGCTTCAGCACCTCGTCGCGCAGCATCGCGAAGATCTCAGCGCTGGCCCCGGCGCGGTCCTTCAGCACGTCATCCATCGCCCGGGTCGCCAAGAAGGTATCGGACGTGTGGTACGTCCAGACGGTGCCGGGTGCCGCCTGATGGGGGAACGAAAGCGCCGCTGTCATCTTGTCGACGTACGTCTCGGCGCCAAGGAACGCGGACATCGTCGGGCCACCCTCGTCAGCCTGGTAGGCGGCCGAGGCGTAGTTGCCGGTCGCCATATCCAGCGTGTGGTCGATAGTGACGCCGTCCCAGGCCGAACCGGATGCCTCGGCGACATGATCCTTCACCAGTTCGTCGGCGACCTCGGGACCGTACTTCTGGGCGAGACGCAGGAGGGCCATTCCGCCGAATGCCGACTTCGCGGTGGAGTACGAGGGCAGCAGCATCTGCTCGCAGAAGGGGTATTCGCCTTGCCTGGTCGGACAACTGCCCACGTAGTTCACACCGCCGTAGACGAACCCAAGGGTGCTGAGCGCGCTCGGTGTCATCCCGCGGCCGAACGCCGACAGATCGAGGCCGGAGCGCGGGTGGTCCGTGGCGAGGGCCGAGATCGGCTTCGTCGGCAAACGGTCGGCGACCTCGGCCGCGTACGCGTTGCGGATCTCTTTCGCCCCTGCGATGCCGCCGGGTGTGTAGCTGGCGTTCACCTGCCCCCATAGGTCGAACTGGAAGTACTGGCACGTCTCGCTCGTGATCTGGTATCGAACGTTCGAGACGGTCTTGTTCTTGAAAAGGAAGGTGAGGACGCCGTTGTGCACGCAGTTCGCGTTGCGTTCGATCAGCGCGAAGGGGAGGGCAGCGCGAGTCTGGCCGCGGTCGCCCTTCTCGCTCCAGACTCGGCCGGCTCCGACCGCGAGGTTCCAGTAAGGGCTATCGGTGTACTGCACGCCCCGCACGACCGGCACGAGGTGGCTGCCGTTCTGCACCAGCTGCACCGAGAACGGCGGCAGGTGCTTGAGTGCGGCGATCGACGCGTAGCCGTACGGGTCCTTGACTGTTGTGAAGCCTCCCGAGGTGGCAACCCCGTTCAAGGTCAGGGTGCCCTCGAAGATGTGGTGCGGCCTCGCCGCCGCGGCGGGCAGCGCGAATGCATCGTTCGCGACGGTCGCCGTCGGCGCTGTGTTCGAGGCGAGCTGGTCGGCGGTGAGGGCCGAGCGGGTCACCGAACCGGAGCCAGCGAGGGGGTCACCGGGCACGGTGGCGATCGGTTTCGACGCCGGTGCCGCGGTGGCGGTCGACGCCGGTGCGGCGCCGAGAGCGGTGAGCGCGGCTGCCGCGAGGGCACCGCACAGCAAGAGCGAGAGGGAACGACGCACGGAATCTCCTTTGACCCGTTGAGATGGGTGAACGCCAGTGTGAACGTCCCCGCGACGATCGGTCCACGACCCGTTCGGTCCCTCCGCGATGCTCGGCAGGTATTGCCGGGCGCGGCCTACGCCCGGTCAGCTCACCGCACCGTCAACTCCGAACTTGATCGTCTGCGGGTAGAGCTCGGCGTTGAACGCGCTCAGTTCGTCCAGGCAGGCGGCGATGTGCGCGCTCGCGTAGTGCAGCTCGTCCCACACACCGAACAGGGTGATGATCAGCTCTCCACCCGGAGTCGAGATGGGCACGGCGACGAGGTCGTAGTGCGGATCGTCGGAGAGCACGCAAATGCCGCGACCTGCCGCGGCGAGTGCCTGGGCCAACACTGGGGAGGTGGTCTCGACGGACGCCGTGAACGCGAGTCCGGCTCGCGCGGCGGCTGAGTCCAACATCTGACGCACCCCGTGTGCGCGGCTCATCACGATGAGCGGTTCCTTGACGAGCTCGGCGATGGGGACGGTCGGGCGGCTCGCGAACGGATGCCACGCCGGCATCTGTGCCCAAAGATAGGCATGCCCGAGCACCATCGAACGCAGCTCGGCGGGCGGGATGCGGGTACCGACGGCGAAGTCGGCATCACCGTGCTCGATAGCGCTGTAGACGTGCTCAGGCATCACCTCGATCGCATTGCCGATGATCCCCTCGGCGCCGGCATGCACGATGAATGGAGAGATCACGTCGGCCACGGTGGTCGGCGCGGCCACCACCGTGAGATCCGACACCGTCCCGCGCGCGATCGAGCGGGCGGTGGCGGTCGCCTGGGTCGCGCGCCTGAGGAGATCCTCGGCGACCGGGAGGAACGCCCGGCCGGCGGCGGTCAGCGAGAGCCCGCGAGCCGAGCGATCGAAGAGAGCGAAGCCGAGATCCTGCTCGAGGCGCCGGATCTGCCGGCTCAGCGATGGCTGGGCGACGTGGACAACGGCGGCCGCGCCGTGCAGGGTGCCCGTCGCGCAGACGGCGAGGAAATAGCGCAGTAGACGAAGATCCATTGATGCCTCCGGGGTATCGGACTGACCGAAACTAAGTATTGGCGTGTTATCGCTTGACGTCCATAGACTGGCCCAACTTCGTCGCTGAAGATCCCGATGGCGGCGATCCCACAGCAGGAGGCAGACATGGCAGTCACCCGAGCGCGAGCACCTCGCGCACTCTCAGTTCTCGCCGTCGGCGCCGTCGGCGCACTCGGCCTCGCCGGCTGCACCGCCGGCGGCGCGGACGGCGACGCATCGAGCGCCTCCGTGCTCAGCGTGGCCGCGTCGGCGGCGGTCACCACGTGGGATCCGGTGCGCTCCTTCTCGACCGAGGCGCTCTACCTCGGCAACGTCTACGAGCCTCTTCTGTGGAAGAACGCTGAGGGCGCCGACGAGGAGTTCACGCCGGGCATCGCCGAGTCCTGGGAGACAAGCGCGGATGGTCTCACCTGGACGTTCACGATCCGCGAAGGCGCCACGTTCCATGACGGCGAGCCCGTCGACGCAGAAGCCGTCAAGGCGAGCATCGAAGCCGCGCAGGACCACTCCGGGGCATCCTTCATCTGGGCACCCCTCGAGTCCATCGAAGCGCCCGATGACACGACCGTGGTCATGCGCCTGGCCTACTCGGCGCCGATGGACCTCGTCGCCGCCTCCACCTACGGCGCCTGGATCGTCTCGCCGAAGGCGCTCGAGGCATCCGCCGACGACGAGCAGTACTTCGAGGCGGGCATCGACGCCGGCACCGGGCCCTACACCGTCAAGTCGTACACCCCCGGCGAGAAGGTCGTGCTCGAAGCCTACGACGACTACTGGAATGACGAGGCGGCACCGACCTACGACATCGTCGACATCGCGATCACGCCCGACGCGGTCACCGCACAGCAGATGCTGACCTCGGGCGAGGTCGACCTCGCGACCAACCTGCCTTTCGAGAACGTCGACACGGTCGCGTCAGATCTCGGCACCGAAGTGACGACAGCGAACTCGCCGTTCAACTTCCTCGCGTTCTTCAACACCACCCGGCCGCCCCTCGATGACCCGAAGGTGCGTCAGGCGCTCAGCTACGCCGTGCCCTACGAGGACATCATCGAGGTCGGCGGCGCCGGATACGGCACACAGGCGCACGGTCCGGTGCCGAAGGGCATCTTCCCTTACTCCGAGGACGTGCCGCAGTACAGCCAGGACCTCGACAAGGCCGAGGCGCTGCTCGCCGAGGCCGGCCATGCCGACGGGATCAACCTCACTCTCACGTACGCCTCCGAGAATCCGGCCGAGGCGCGATTCGTGCCGCTCATCAAGGACGCGTTCGCCAAGATCGGCGTGACCCTCGATGTGCGCGCCGAACTGTTCAACCAGCAGTGGGAGAACGCGAAGGCCGACCCGGCCACCGCGCAGGACATCTTCGTCGTCTACTACTGGCCGACCTACAGCGATGCCGGTGCCGACAACCTCTACTCACTGTTCCACTCGAGCGAGACGCCCTTCTTCAACCTCAGCTACTGGAACAACCCCGAATACGACGCCCTCGTCGAGGAGGCGGGCACCCTCACCGGCAGCGACCGCGAAGCGGCCCAGGCCAAGTACGAGGAGGCGATGGACTTGCTCGTCGACCAGGCGCCGGGTGTCTTCCTCTACGACGCGCAGGCGGTTAGCGTCGTGCCGAAGGGGCTCGAAGTGGCGGATTTCAACGAGAACTACCCGTTCACGACATTCTTCGCTCCCATCCGCCCGGCCAGCTGACCGTCTGCCGCACCCGCTCAGGTCGGGTGGTCCGCACAGCGGGCCACCCGACGCCCCCTCCGATCCAGGAGTTACCCATGTTGCGTTTCCTCGCCAGTCGGCTCGGAACCGCGGTGATCGTGCTGTTCGTGCTCACTCTCGTCGTGTTCGTCCTCTCACGCGTCATCCCCGCAGACCCGGCCGTCGTCTACGCCGGGCCGAAGGCGCCGCCCGAGGAGCTCGCCCGCATCCGCGAAAAGCTCGGCTTCGACCAGCCGCTCATCCTGCAGTACCTCGGCTACCTCGGCGGGCTCGTCACCGGCGATTGGGGCAACTCACTTGCCACGAAGCGCCCCGTGCTCGACGAACTCGCCACCCGACTGCCGGCCACCCTCGAGCTGATCTTCGCAGCCATGCTGATCGCGGTCATCTTCGGCATCATCCTCGGTGTCGTCGCCGCCAAACGGCCGGGCAAGGCGCTGGACGGGCTGATCCGATTCCTCGCCATCGGCGGCGTCTCGATGCCGGCGTTCTGGCTCGGACTCCTCCTGCAGGTGCTCTTCGTCGGCCAGCTGAAGCTGCTGCCTGCAACGGGACAGTTCAGTACCGAGGTCGAGTACGTCGCGCCGATCACCACCGTCACCGGATTCCCGCTCTTCGACAGCTTCATCACCGGCAACTGGGTCGCATACAGCGATGGCCTTGCCCACTTAGTGCTGCCCGCGATCACCCTCGCCGCCTACCCGCTGGGTCTCATCGCCCGCATGACCCGGGCCTCCATGCTCGAGGTGCTCGGCCAGGACTACGTCTTCACCGCAAACGCCTACGGACTGCGCGACGGCCTCATCCGGTGGAAGATCGCGCTGAAGAACGCGCTGCCGCCGACGATGACGATCATCGGGCTCGCCGCCGCCTACACGCTCACCGGTACCTTCTTCGTCGAAGTCGTCTTCAACTGGCCCGGCATCGGCCAATTCGCCGCCGGGGCGATGCTCGCCGTCGACTATCCGGCCATCATGGCGATCACCCTCCTCGGCGCCGCCGGCTACCTCATCGCCAACCTCGTCGTGGACCTCGTGCAGGCCCGGCTCGACCCGAGAGTGACGCTGTCGTGACCGCCACCACCGCACTTCCCGCTTTCGTCCCGATCGGCACCCGCCCACTGGGCCGCATCGGCCGCGTGCTCCGCAAAGACCGGCTCGCCGCGCTCGGCCTCGCCCTCATCGTCCTGGTCGTCATCCTTGCGATCTTCGGTCCGTGGATCTCGCCATTCCCCGCGCAGGGCTACGGCGCGACGAGCGTCCCCGATCGGATGCTGCCGCCCAGCACGGTGCACTGGTTCGGTACCGACCAGCTCGGCCGCGACATCCTCAGCCGGGTCATCATCGGCGCCCGCCCCGCCCTCACGGTCTCCCTGCTGGTCGTGGCGATCGCCGCGCTCGTAGGCATCCCGCTCGGTGCCATCGCCGGCTACCGCGGCGGCTGGCTCGATCAGGTGCTGATGCGCGTGACCGAGATCTTCCAAGCGTTCCCCCCCTTGCTCCTCGCGATGGTGACCGTCGCCATCCTCGGCCCCAGCCTCTTGAATGCCGGTCTCGCGCTCGCCATCTGCTGGTGGCCCTGGTACGCGAGGCTCGTCCGCGCCGAGGCTCGCGCACTGCGCGACCGTCCGTTCGTCGAGGCGGCCCGCGCGATCGGCGTCCCGGCCTGGCGGATCCTGCCGCGGCACATCCTGCGAAACTGCCTCACCCCGGTGCTCGTCCAGGCGACGGTCGACATCGGCAGCGTCGTCTTGGCCGCCGGTTCCCTGGCCTTCATCGGCCTCGGCGCGCAGCCGCCATCGCCCGACTGGGGCCTCATGGTCGCCGAGGGGCGCGGGCAGATCTTCACCGCGTGGTGGATCTCCACCTTCCCGGGCCTGGCCATCTTCGTGACCGTCCTCGGCTTCAACCTGCTCGGCGACGCGCTGCGCGACTTCTTCGACCCCCGGCAGGTGAAGCGATGACTACGACTGACCTCCTCCGCATCGACGATCTCGAAGTCGCGTTCGAGGAGCGCGGCGCGCTCACGAACCGCCCCGTCCGCGGCATCACCCTCTCCGTCGCCCCCCGCGAGGTCGTCGGCATCGTCGGCGAGACCGGTTGCGGCAAGAGCCTCACCGGGCTGGCCGTGCTCGGCCTGCTGCCCAAGGGCGCGGTGCCGAGCGGCCGCGTCCTGCTCGACGGGATCGAGCAGCCCTTCGACGGTCGCGGATCGGCGCGGGGGGATGCCATCTCGATCGTGTTCCAGAACCCGGGAACGGCATTCAATCCGGTCTTCACGCTCGGCCAGCAGATGCGCGACGTCGTCGACCGCCACCGTCGAGTCGACGGACGGCCGCTGCGTCGTGCGGCGGCGAAGGCGCATATCCTGCATTACCTCGAACAGGTCGGCCTGCCTGATCCCGAACGGATCTACCGCAGCTACCCACATGAGCTGTCGGGTGGGATGCTGCAACGCGCGATGATCGCGATGGCGCTGGTCTGCGAACCGAAGCTGCTGATCCTCGACGAGCCGACGACCGCACTCGACGTGACGATCGCGAAGCAGATCCTCGAGCTCATCCTGTCGCTGCGTGATCGCTTCGGATTCGGAGTGCTTCTCATCACGCACAACCTCGGCGTGGTGCGCGAGGTCTGCGACCGCATCGCTGTGCTCTACGCGGGGCGGGTCGTCGAGACCGGCCCGACCGACGTCGTGTTGCGCGCACCCGCCCACCCGTACACCCGCGGCCTGCTCGGCGCGCTGCCCGGGCGGCATCGGCCAGGCCAGCCGCTCGACGCGATCCGAGGCTCAGTGCCGGGAAACCTGCTCAACCTCACAGGCTGCTCCTTCCGCGACCGCTGTCCGATCGCCGTCGCTGCCTGCGCTGACATCGACCCCGGCCTGGAGCCCGTCTCGCCGTTGCACGAAGCGGCCTGCATCCTGGCCGCCAGCGTGGAACGGAGCCGCCCATGAGCGCCATGTTGACGGTGGAGAACATCGTGAAGGTCTATCGGGCGCACGGCAGCGAGGTGCGTGCCGTCGACGGCGTCTCCTTCGAAGTCGAGGCAGGCACCACGTTCGGTTTGGTCGGCGAGTCCGGATCCGGAAAGAGCACCGTTGCCCGCTGCGCGCTACGACTGATCGAGCCGACGTCGGGCAGTTCGAGCATCGACGGCGAGCCCATCGGCGGGCTCCGCAACCAGACGCTGCGCCGCCTTCGCGCGAGCACCGGCATGGTCTTCCAGAACCCGGTCGCCGCGTTGAACCCGCGTCTCACGATCGAGCAATCGATCGGGGAACCGTTGCGCACGCACACACCGCTACGCGGGCGCGCCCTCGCAGCGCGAACGCGCGAACTCCTCGATGAGGTCGGCCTGGCTCAGGCCCACGCGGAGCGGCTGCCCCACCAGCTCTCCGGTGGCCAGTGCCAGCGCGTCGGCATCGCCCGCGCCCTAGCGACCCGCCCGAAGATGCTCGTGCTCGACGAGCCGACCAGCGCACTCGACGTGTCGGTGCAGGCGCAGGTACTGAATCTGCTGCAGGAACTGCGCCGCGAGTACTCGCTCAGCTACCTGCTCATCTCCCACGACCTCGACGTCGTGCGCTACATGAGCGACGCAGCCGGGGTGATGCGGAAGGGCAGCCTCGTGGAGGTCGGCCCGGCGTCGGAGGTGCTTGTGAATCCCCAGCACGAGTACACGCAGCGATTGCTCGCCGCGATGCCCGAAACCCCAGGCGCCGTACCGGTTCCGCCCCCGCCCCGCATCCGGGGCAAGGAAGCGCGGGGCGGCCCACCCGGGACTCCGATCGAGACATCGCGCATTAACCCGTCACTCAACGAGAACAGGATCCCGTCGTGACCTCTTTGCTGCCCCCGCACATCACCCGCGGCGCGCACCCATCACGCGTCCCCGGCGGTTCAGCCGCCGAGCCGACCCTCGAGAACTGGCAGGATGCGCCGCACAACCGCTGGGCGTTCGGGCACGTCGCGGAGTTTGTGCCGACGGCGCCGATCGCGCATCGGCCCGCCGAGGATTCCGCCCGCCCGGTGCTCGGGCTCGGAAGGCTGGCCGCGCTGCCCCGACTGGTCGAGCGGCTCGAACAGAGCTACACCGACGCCCTCGTCGTCGTGCGCGACGGCGCGATCGCGGCCGAGTACTATCGCGACGGCGTCGATCCCGACGGCGTGCACCTGCTGATGAGCGTCTCCAAGTCGATCTGCGGGCTGACGGTCGGCACCCTGGTCGACGACGGGCTCCTCGACCCCGAGCTTCGCGTCGACCACTACATCTCGGAACTCGCCGGCAGCGCGTATGGCGACGCGACCGTGCAGCAGGTCCTCGACATGACCGTCGACGTCGACTACGACGAGGATTACCGCAACCCCGCTTCGGAGGTGCAGGCGCAGGACCGGGTCGCCGGCTGGCGTCCGCGCCTGCCCGAGGATCCGCCCGACACCTACGCGTTCCTTGCGGCGCTGCGCGGCGGTGGCCGGCACGGCGAGCGGTTCAGGTACTGCTCGGCCGGCACGGACGTGCTCGCGTGGATCGTCGAGAACATCACGGGGCTGCGGTACCCCGACGCGGTCTCGCGGCGTCTGTGGTCGAAGCTCGGCTGCGAGCACGACGCCCAGATCACAGTCGATGCCCGGGGGTTCGGGTTCGCGAACGGCGGCATCTCCTGCACCGCGCGGGACCTGACCCGCGTCGGCCGACTCATGCTCGATGAAGGCGTCATCGACGGCAGGCGGGTGGTCTCGGCGGAGTGGGTCCGGCGCACGATCCAAGGCGGCAACCCGCAAGCCGCCTCGGGCACCGTGTTCCAGCGGGTGCACCCGGGCGGGGCCTATTCAAACCAGTGGTGGATCACGGGCAGCCCGCGCGCCGACTACTACGCGGTCGGAATCCACGGCCAGTTCATCTGGGTCGACCCACGCACCCGGACGGTCGTAGTGAAGCTTTCGTCGTGGCCCGAGCCAGTGACGGAGGAGTGGAACCGGCTGCATGCCCGGCTGTTCCGCGATCTCTGCGACGCGATCGGCTCTTGACGTGCTGAACGACCCGACGGAGGTGCCGTGATGAGCGGAACACAAGCCGCGACACGACCCGTCCTCGAGGACGCCGGAACTCAAGCGCTGGCCGACGCACGCTGGCAACTTGACGAGGCGATCGCCTTCCATGGCTACGACGAGGGCACTCACGCCATGCTCAAGTCGAGCCGGCGCGAGCTCACCGTCAGCATCCCTCTACGGCGAGATGACGGAACCGTCGAAGTGCTCAGCGGCTACCGAATACAGCACAACATCTCACGCGGACCGGCCAAGGGCGGCCTGCGCTATAGCGCGTCAGTGAATGTCGACGAAGTGCGCGCCCTGGCGATGTGGATGACCTGGAAATGCGCCCTGCTCGACGTGCCCTACGGCGGCGCAAAAGGTGGTGTCGCCATCGACCCCCGCCTCTACTCCAGCGCTGAGCTCGAACGCGTGACGCGGCGCTACACCACCGAGATCCTCCCGATGATCGGGCCGCAGCACGACATCCCAGCGCCCGACATAGGCACTGACGAGAAAGTCATGGCATGGATGATGGATACCTACTCCGTCAGCCAGGGTCACACCGTCGCCGGTGTCGTGACGGGCAAACCTCTCAGCCTCGGCGGCTCACTCGGCCGCTCCAGCGCCACCTCGCGCGGCGTTGTCCACGTCGCCCTCGCGGCCCTCAGGTCCGTTGGACTCGATCCGGTCAGAACCACCGCGGTCGTCCAGGGATTCGGCAAGGTCGGTCGTGACGCAGCTCGGTTCTTGGACCAAGTCGGTGTCGCCGTCGTAGCCGTATCGGACCAGTACGGGGCGGTGTTCAACCAGCGTGGGATCGATGTGGAAGCACTTGGTCGACACGTCGATGCCGTAGGCACCGTCGTCGGCTTCCCCGGCGCGGAAGAGCTCGACGGCGCTGAGGCGCTCGAGCTGGAAGTCGACCTCCTCGTGCCTGCCGCCGTGGAGGGTGTCATCCACGCCGACAATGCCCACCGCGTGCAGGCCCGCATCGTCGTCGAGGGCGCGAATGGGCCCACCACGCGCGAAGCCGACCGAATTCTCGCCGATGCTGGCGTCCTCGTCGTGCCCGACATCCTCGCCAACGCGGGTGGAGTGATCGTCTCGTACTTCGAGTGGGTCCAGTCGAACCAGGCTTACCGATGGAGCCTTGATGAGGTGGAGTCCCGCCTCGCCGAGCGGATGCGGTCGGGTTGGGACGACGTCAACGGCTTCGCGTCACTACACGGTCTCACCCTGCGTGCAGCGGCCACCGCTCTCGCCGTCAAACGCGTCACCGAAGCCCATCGGCTGCGCGGCCTCTACCCCTGAGCATGGCACCCCTTCTGAAAGCATGGGGCTGCGACGAAGCAGGATGCCCCTTCTGCGGCGGACCTGAAACCGATTGACGAGTGCCACCTCGACTCCTCGCTGGTGACGGCGCGGTGGTGTGGCCGTCTGCTCGACAAGTACGAGTGCGGTCGCTGGGACCCGACGTTCGGTGTCGTCGCCGTCAACCGCGACGTCGGCCGGCGCCGAGCCTCGGCTGGATCGGTCGCGTCGCTTCGGCGAACGCGCTCTGATCCGACCTCGGTCGGCCGTCGCGGTCAGTCGAGGGCGTCGGGTCCGAGCAGTGCGCGGATGTGGGCTTCGATGAGTGCCCGGATGTCGAAGGGTGGGCCCTGCATCCACTGCAGCTGAAGCCCTTCCCACGCAGCGAGCAGCAGATGCGCCGCGTCGTTCGCGTCCACGTCGGCGGGTACGCGGCCGGACTGCTGCAGGCGGCGGATATCGGTTGCCACGACGTCCACCGACCGCGCCCACCGCTGCCGGAAGAACTCGTTGGCGGGATGCGCCGGGTCGGCGGCGGCGCCGGCGAGCTCGTTGTAGAGCCGGGCGTAGTTGGTGCGCTGAACACCCGCCTCTGCCCGACTTCCCATCTCGGCGATCGCTCCGGCCTCATGCCCGCGTGCACGGGCGTTCTCCTCGTCGTGCTGTTGCAGCGCCGCGATGAGGAGGCTCTCCTTGGTGGGGAAATGGTAATAGACGGTCGGCTCGCTGGTGTTCGCCAGCTGCGCGATCTCCGCAATGGCGACGTTGCGGTGACCCTTCTGCCGGACCAGTTCGAGAGCTGCCGCGCTCAGCGACCGGCGACGCACGTCGGATTTCGCGTAAGGGCCGCGCTTGCTGGTCATCCGGGCTCCGTTCCCGCGCTCCCGAAGGGGAGCGCGCCTGCAATGTTATGCTCGGACTCAAATTGATAGATGACTCAGAATTCAATTCAGAACGCGAGGCTCTTGTGACCATCGATCGACGCCGGCTGGTGCGAACACATAACCCCGTGTACACCGCCGCCCATCCGACCGCGGTGGTCACCGTCGGCAACGGTGACATCGCGATGTCTGTCGACGTCTCCGGCCTGCAGACGTTCCCCGGCTTCCACGAGATCGTGCCCGATCCCCGGCGTCTCGTGACCGACGGCGTGGGCGGGCTCCCCGAGCAGGAGGTGAGGCCGTTCGATGCCGACGACTTCCAGATCCCGCTGCGGACGCAGTCCAGCTGGGGCTGGTATCGGACGCGGACGACGCGGCGCTTCCGCTTCGAAGACACCGAGTCGGTGTACGAGACGAGCCGCGGACCGGTGTCCTATCCCGACCGGATGGGGCTCCAGCGAGCGAGCGACCCGATCGCCCCTGAGTACGAGGCGGGTGCCTGGTTCCATTACAACCCGCGGCGGGCGCACCTCGGGCGTCTCGCGCTGGTGGACCCCCGTGGCCAGGAGATTCGGCATCCGTCCCTCCTCGCCGACGTGCGGACGGAGCTGGATCTGTGGTCTGCGAGCGTCCGCGCCGACTACACCCTCGACGGAGAACGGGTGTCGGTCGTGTCCCTCGCCGACCCGACCGCGGACTCCTTCGCGGTGCGCGTCGAGTCCGAGCTCCTCGCCCGTGGATGGGGCGTCGCATGGGTGTTCGACGCGCAGGCGGACGAGCTGGCCTCCTTCGAGGTCCCGCTCGAGGAATCGACGATCTGGACGGCCGAGGGCCGCGGGCAGGGGACAGCGGAGCGTTGCGTCGAATCCACGACGTATGTCGTGAGGATGAAGACCTCCGGCTCTCTCGCGTACCGCGCGGACCGCATCATCGCGAGCGCGGACGACACGCCTTCCCTGGAAGTGGTCGTCGCGCTGGCCCCGGCGGCATCCGAACAGTCCGCGGAGCTGTCGTCCTTCGAGCAGGTCAGGGCACGCGCGGAGAACTGGTGGCGGCTCTACTGGTGCGACGGCAGCGCCATCAGCTTCAGCGGCAGCTCGGATCAGCGGGCGCATGAACTCGAGCGTCGCATCGTCCTGTCGCAGTACGTGCTCGCGGTCAACTGCGCGGGGTCGACGCCGCCGGCGGAATCGGGTCTCACCTACAACACGTGGACGGGCAAGTTCCATCTCGAGATGCACTGGTGGCATGCGGCCCAGTTCCCGCTGTGGAGCCGCGGTCACCTCCTCGAACGCAGCCTCGGCTGGTACCACGGCGCCCTCCAACGCGCCCGCGAGACGGCTGCTCGTCAGGGCTACCGCGGGGCGCGGTGGCCAAAGCAGACGGACCCCTCGGCCGAAGAGTCGCCCAGCAACATCGGCGTCTTCCTGATCTGGCAGCAGCCGCACCTGATCCACCTCCTGGAGCTGCTGCTCGCCGAGGGGCGTGACGAAGGATTTCTGCTCCAGCACTACCCGCTCATCGAGGCGACAGCCGACTTCATGGCCGACTTCGCGGAGGAACGAGACGGAACCTTCGTGCTTCCCGCCCCGCTCATTCCCGCCCAGGAGAGCTATCTGGCCGACCGTGCCACGACCGAGAACCCGACGTTCGAGCTCGCGTACTGGTCGTGGGCTCTGGGACGGGCGAGCGAATGGCGGGAGCGCCTCGGGTTGCCGCCGCGCGCAGACTGGCAGCGAGTGGCCGCGAATATGCGCCCGCCGCACGTGCTGGCGGATGGCACGTACGCCGCCGTGGCCACGTGGCCGCACCTCATCCGTAAGGATCACCCGTCCATGCTCATGGCGGCCGGGTGGCTGCCCGATACCGACCTCATCGACCTGGGCGTCATGAGTGCGACACTCGACGCGGTCTGGAGGGACTGGGAGCTGCAGTCCAGCTGGTGCTGGGACTACTCGGTGATGGCGATGACCGCGACGCGCCTCGGCGACATCCCGCGCGCACTGGACGCGCTGCTGCATCCGTCGCCGAAGAACGTCTTCCTGGCCAACGGCCACAACCCGCAGATGCCCGGGTTCCTCACGATCTACCTGCCGGCGAACGGCGGCATCCTCGCGGCAGCTGCGCACGTGGTCGCGGCTGTGCGAGGCGGCGCTGCGATGCCCGAGGGTTGGGACCTCCAGGTCGAGGGGCTGGACACCTGGACACGCTTCACGAATTCGAGAGTCGTCTATTGATTTTGGAACTGCCATGGTGAACAATGGGCCTGGCAACCGATTGACAGATCAGCTGTCGCCAGCCGATCACAACCACACAGCGGAGGCGCCCCGCGGCAGCCGTCCCTCTCCCGATGACGGCGACGCGGACCGCGTTCTTCACGGCTTTCAAAGACGAGGACCAATTCCCATGAACACACCCATGACCCGGCGACGCCGCGGCGCGATCCTCGCCGGCTCGCTGACCATCGCGACGGCGCTCGTGCTCACCGGCTGCTCGCAGCCCGCGCCGGAGGCTGATTCGACCGCGGCGGAGGACATCGAGCTGACGTTCCTGAATCAGTCCCGCGGCCAAGAGGCAGCGCTCACCCAGCTCGCCGAGCAGTACACCGAGGAGACGGGTGTGAAGGTCACCATCGACTCTCCCGGACCCGCCGACTATCTCCCCAAGTTGCAGGCGCGCGCCCAGTCGGGTGACATGCCCGACATATACTCCTCGTTCGCCGCCACCGACATGGCGCCGTTCTACAAGGCCGGCTGGGCGATGGATCTGACCGACGAGCTCGAGAGCGGCTGGAGCGAGGACTTCAGCCCCGAGGTCATCGAGATGTCGACGTTCGAAGACGGCAACAACCTCGACGTGCCGGCGGGCATCTACAGCGTGCATTGGGAGACGCAGACCTACGGCATGATGGTCAACCCGGCGTTGGCCGAGATGACGGCGGACGACGCCCCGGCGACGATCGAGGACTTCATCGACGCCAACGAGGGCGACGGCAACTTCTCGATCGCCGCGTCGCTGACCCCGCAGCTGATGCAGGGACTCGCGTCCAACTGGCTGACCGACGAGGAGATCGCCGCCACCTTCAACGGTGAGGAGAGCTGGGACAGCGAAGGCTGGCGCAATGCCTTCCAGTTCCTGGTCGACCTGAAGGATGCCGGCGTCATCGCGAACGGCACCCTCCCGGGGGGTCAGGACGACAACCCGAGCGTGGAGACGGCGTTCTTCACGCAGACGCTCGGTTCGATCTTCGACGCGTCGCCCGGCGTGTCGGTCGGCTTCCGCACCAACCCGGAGTTCACCGACTACTTCTCGATCGGCATCCTGGGCGCCGAGGACGCGCCGCTGGAGCCGCGCTCGCCCGGCATCCCCGGAAAGGGCGCCGTCATCAACCCGAAGGGCGAGCACCCCGAGGCCGCGCTCGACTTCGTCAAGTGGCTCACCGAGCCGGAGCAGCAGCAGGTGTTCGCGGAGGTGGGTCTCATCCTCCCGACCAACCCGGAGCTGCTCGCGAGCGGCGATGTACCCGAGCAGCTCGTCGGCTTCGCGGCGGGCGTCGAGTCGCTGCAGGTGATGTCCACCACGTTCACCACCGACGTCAAGACGGCGATCGTCGCCGAGGCTCAGCGCCTCGTGCTCGGGGAGACCACTGTGGACGACGCGCTGGCCGCCATCCAGGCCGCTCAGGATCGGTCGTCGTGACTTCACCGCTCCTGATCCCCGTGCGGCGCCCTCTGCGGGCGCCGCACGGGCGGCGGGGCGTCCGGCGCAACGTCGTCGGCTGGCTGTTCCTCGCGCCGGCCATCGTCCTCATCGGCGTGTTCACCATCACGCCCTTCGCCCAGGCGATCCTGTTGAGCTTCCAGTCGTGGGACGGTGTCAGCCCCGACACGCCGTGGGTAGGCCTGGCGAACTACGAGTTCGTGATGAGCGACCCGATCTTCTGGGCCTCCATGCGGAATGTCCTCCTCTTCGGCATCATCGGCTTCTTCGTGGGCAACGGACTGGCTCTGGGCCTCGCGCTCGCCGTCAACAGCATCACGCGGGGCACGACCTTCTTCCGCACGGTCTTCTACCTGCCCGGCGTGCTCTCCGTGGTGGTCGTCGGCCTCCTGTTCGGCTTCATCCTCGCGCCCGACTCGGGAGTGCTGAACCGGCTCCTCGAACTCGTCGGGCTCGGCGCGTGGACGCAGAACTGGCTCGGCGACCCGACATTCGCCCTCATCTCCGTCGCCGCCGTCTTCGTCTGGTACCACTGGGGCTTCGCGTTCCTGCTGTTCCTCGCCGGCCTCCAGGACGTTCCCAAAGAGCTGTACGAGGCGGCGGAGCTCGACGGAGCGAATCGATGGACCACCTTCCGGTACGTCACCTGGCCGCAGTTGGCGCCGGTGACCTCCATCGTGAGTCTGCTCACCCTGCTCGCCGCCCTGCAGATCTTCGGAACCGTGCAGGTGCTGACCAACGGCGGTCCCGGCTACCACACGATGGTGCCGACCCTTGCGATCTACAACGAAGCCTTCGTCAACTGGCGTTACGGCAGCGCCGCAGCGATGTCCGTGATCTTCGGCGGCGCGCTCGTGCTGCTCTCGCTGGTCCAGCTGGCGATCACGGGACGGAGGTCCCGCGCATGACCCTCACCAACGACAAGGCGGACGCGGGCACCCCGACTCCGGCATCGCGCCCCCACGATGAGAGCACCGCGACGTCCGCGGCCCGTCGCCGCCGCATGCCCGTCCACAAGATCGGCCTCTACGGGCTGCTCGGTATCGCGGCGCTGACTGCCCTGTTCCCCCTTCTGTGGATGGTGTCGGGATCCTTGCAGTCGCTCACCGAGCTGCTGACGAACCAGAGCTTCCTGCCCAGTGATCCGCAATGGGGAAACTACGTCACAGCCTGGGTGGAGGGCGACCTCGGCACGTACCTGCGCAACAGCGTGATCTATACCGGTGCGGCCGTGCTCGGCATCCTTCTGGTGTCGAGCCTTGCCGGCTACGCACTCGCGCGGCTCGAGTTCGCCGGCAAGGGCGTGTTCACCTTCGTGATCCTCGCGGTGATGATCATTCCTGCGCCCGCGATGTTCCTCGCGCAGTACAAGCTGCTCATCTCGCTGGGACTCACCAATAACCCGGTGGGCTACGTGCTGATCCTCATCACGTCGGGCATCCCGATGTCGACGCTCATCATGCGCAGCTTCTTCGTGAGCCAGCCGCGCGACCTCGAGGAGGCCGCCGCACTCGACGGCGCGGGACCGCTTCGCGTCTTCTGGAGCGTCATCCTGCCTCTCGCGCGACCGGGGCTCGCGGCGGTCGCGGTGATCCAGGGACTCGGTGCCTGGAACGAGTACCTGATGGCGCTCGTGCTGTTCGACGACAACGAGCTCATGCCCATCCAGCGCGGCCTCACCGCGTTCACATCTGCAGAGACGCCCCAGCAGCAGGTGCTGCTGGCCGCCACGACGATCTCGATCGTGCCCGTCATCGTGTTCTACCTGATGGCGCAGCGGCACATCGTGAAGGGCATCGGCGCCGGAGCCTTGAAGTAGGGAACATTTTCGACCGCGATGCGGACGAGACAGGCCCGCAGGTGTCAGCCTGCGGGCCCCTCGGCTAAAGCAGACTTCACGGTGTTGCGCGGGTTTCTTCGCGTGCGAGTGAGATCTGAATGTGGGAGCACGTATCGGTATGCCGGCGTGAGGCTGGTGCACACACGCGTGCACACATCCGCATGGCGTGCGGTGGTGCGCTGTGGCGTTGCGAAGGCTCATTCCTTTGGCCGACGCGGGTCGCCCCCAACCTTCCTCGTGTCATGACGTCGGCAGAGCGCTGACCTCTCGCGCGAGGCGCGACAACACGTCTGCGTGGGCAACCACCGCTGTCAAGAGCTCGGCCGGAGCCGTCTGCAGCCTCTGCGACCGGTATTTCCGGACCTGGTCGAGCTCGCCGTGGGCGATCGGCGTCAACTCGAAGCCGATGCCGCGATCGAACTTGTGCGCCGGAACTCTCCTTACGAGCTCCTCACTCTCAAGGCGGTGCAGAGTGGCGCTGACGTTGCTCCGCTGCAGACCGATGCGCCGTGCGACCGTGGTGGCGGTCGAGCCCGGATCCGTCGCGATCTCGTGAAGCACCAATATCTCTCCCGGCGTGAGCCGTCGCACCCCAGGCACCTCGCGTCCGCGCGGATCGATGCGATGTGCAAGGGAGACCACCGCATCGGCGAACTCGTCGAGCTGTTCAGCGGAGATAGGCATCGTCGCGATCATTACTGTATACTTTCATACGCTTTGAGGGAGCGCGCCGGCACGGGGGCCGACATGCTCGTGTAGCCGTCGCTGCCACCCAGGTCCTCCGGGCATCCGACGGCGCTCCTCGCGTAGCCCTGGGCTCGTTGCGCCGTCGTGCATCCCGACACTCGACGAAAGCACGCTTCATGACCTCACCTCCATCGTCCGTCGCCCAGCCGCGTACGCCGCTTCGCGGGCATCCGATCGCGACCCTCGTCGCCGTTTCCTTGGGACTGTTCATGGTCGGCTTGGATGCGACCGTGGTGTCGATCGCGAACCCCGCGATCGCCACGTCCCTGAACACGTCCTTCGTGCAACTGCAATGGATCACCCATGCGTATCTGCTCGGGCTCGCGGTCTGCCTCATACTCGGAGGCACCCTGGGAGACCGGTTCGGACGCCGCCGGATGTATATCGTCGGTGTCGCCGCGTTCGCGGTCAGCTCCATCGCGATCGGGCTCATCGGCAACGCGACCGGGGTCATCGTGTTCCGGGCGATCCAGGGAATCAGCGCCGCTCTGCTGATGCCCCAGACCCTCTCGCTTCTGCGAGCCACCTTCTCCCGCGAGAAGTTCGGCATGGCGGTCGGCATCTGGGGCGGAGTCTCATCGGTGGCGATCGCTGCCGGCCCGATCGTCGGCGGTGCGCTCGTGGCGACCCTCGGGTGGGAGTCGATCTTCTTCATCAACGCGCCCATCGCCGTCTTCACCATCGTGTTCGCCGCATTGGTGATCCGCGAGTCGGTGGCAGGGACCAGCTCCGTCCGCTTCGATGTGCCTGGGGTCATCCTGCTCGCTCTCGGCCTTGCCGGCCTCGTCCTGGCCATCGTGCAGTCGGAGGATTGGGGATGGAACGACATGCGCACCATCGGGCTGCTCGTCGGCGCGCTCTGCGTTCTCGGACTGTTCGTGCTCGTCGAGGGACGCAGTTCCCACCCGCTGCTCCCGCTCACACTGTTTCGCGAGAGGGGCTTCTCCATCGGCGGACTCGCTGTCGCAGCGAACTTCTTCGCGCTGCTGGGAGTCACGTTCTTCCTCAGCCTGTTCCTGCTGAACCTCCGCGGCGTGGACGGCGTCACCGCCGGCGTCATGCTGCTTCCCCTGTCAGCGGTATCGATCATCGCTTCGCCGATCGGCGCGATCCTGGTGAGCCGGATCGGCCCGCGCATCACGATGACGGTGGGGCTGGCCCTCGTAGCCGTCTCGCTGTGGGCTCTGACATTCACGGGCGTCGACACGCCGTATGTCGCGATGGCCCTGCCCTTCGTCACCCTCGCGATGGGCGTCGGCCTGACGATGACCGCGGGCGCAGACTCGATCGTGGGCAGCGCCCCCGTGCACCTCGCGGGTGTGGCGGGTGGCTTCCAGGCCACGATGCTCCAACTCGGTGGAGCGTTGGGCACGGCCGTCTTCGCGGCGGTGGTGGGTGCGGGCGCGGCGCGGGAGTCGGCCGACCTTCCGCTCGATCACGCCCAGGCCGATGCGCTCGCGCAGGGCGTCGTGCCCTCGGGCTTGAGCGCAGCCACGGCGCAGGCGGCGCAGGACGCCTTCCTCACGGGCATGCACGAAGCGATGGCCGTCGGTGCGATCGTGACCGGCGCCGTCGCACTGCTCGCGGGGACGCTCCTGCGCCGACCGCGTCGGCATGGCGCGGATGAGGTGGTCGTGGAGACACTCGAGGGAGCGCTCGGGGCCCGATAGGTCCTCGCCCTTCGGCAGGTGAGAGTTCACCTGGACGCCGACATGCAGATGGTCCCGAAGGGCCGTCTGCATGTCTCGGCGACTCCGCCGTTCTCGCCCACGTGATCATGAACAACCTCGTTCTGAAGCACGACCTAGCGGAATGTCCGGATCGCGGCCATTCTCGCGGCGTTCTCGGCACTCCTCGCCGCTGCCGTCGAGATAAGCGCCGTTTCACCGGCGCTTTTCTTGTTTCTACGCGTCAACGACGGGATGTCGGCGACGCCACATGGGACGCGGCATCACCGACGTGGGCCTCAGCCTCGTCGACCATGCAGCATCCAATGGGGCAGGTCCGCTGCTCGGAATCGTGCATGCGCCGCTGCGATCGCCTGAACGCTTCTGATCGTTTCTCGCCTGTCCGCACGAACGGCGACCCATCATGGTCCCGGCATCCGAAGGCGGCTGCCGTGCCGGCGTCACGCCGGACCGTTTCGAGGAGGAGATGGATGAAGAGTCGCATGTCGCGCACCAGAGCGCGAAACCTTGCCATCGTGTCGGCTTGCGTCGTCGGTGCCGCACTGGTCATGGCGCCTTCGGCTGCCGCGGAAGAGGACGGCACACCGGTGTCGGCCGTCACCGCGGGTGAAGGCCGCATCATGGAGCGGCTCGATCGCGGCGTCGTTGCCGTGCGATCAGGCGACGCCGAGGTGCATGTCAGCTGGAGGCTGCTCGGCCTTGACGACCCGAGTATCGGGTTCCACGTAGAGCGGTCGGCCGACTCCGGCGACTACGTCCGCCTCACTGAGCAACCCCTGACCGGTGGCACCAGCTTCGTCGATACGACCGCGGATCTGAGCGTATCGAACAGCTACCGGGTGAGAGCGGTGAACGGCGACACCAAGGCGCCGAGCAAGGCGTTCACGCTGTCGGCGAACCACGCCGTGGAGCCGGTCGTCAGGGTCCCGCTGCGGGAAGGCGGGCCGATCAAGTTCGTCTGGGTCGGCGACCTCGACGGCGACGGCGCGTACGACTATGTGATCGACCGCCAGACCGCTCCGCAGTCGATCGAGGCCTACCGGAGTGACGGCACGTTCCTGTGGTCGGCCGATCTCGGTCCGAACAGCCTCGACCAGAACAACATCGAGGGCGGGTCGTCAACGATCGACGTCGGCCACAATGACGGCGTCACGGTCTACGACCTCGACAGCGACGGCAAGGCCGAGGTCACTATCCGTATCGCCGACGGCGTGACGTTCGGCGACGGAACCGTCTTCGACGAGCACGCCGACGAGCTCGGCCAGTCCGTCGCGATCCTCGATGGGATGACGGGGGCTCTGCGCGCGCACGCTCCCGTGCCCGACGACTACATCGCGGACGGGCCGATGTACGCGCGGTTCGGCGTCGGGTATCTCGACGGAATCAACCCGAGCCTCGTCGGCTACCTGAAGAACCGGGTCGGGTCAAGCGGCGGCAGCGGCTACGGCTTCAACCTCATGTACCTGGCATGGCGGTTCGACGGCAAAGCCCTGACGCAGGAGTGGAAGTTCCTCCGCGGCGACCAGGACCTTCCGGACGGGCACAACACGCGCATCGTCGACGTCGACGGCGACGGGCGCGACGAGATCGGCGAGATCGGGTTCATGCTCAACGGCGACGGGTCCCTGCGGTACAGCCTCGCAGCGCAGGACATCATCCACGGCGATCGCTGGTTCATCGCCGACATCGATCCTTCCCGTCCGGGGCTCGAGGGCTACGGCATCCAGCAGGATCACCCCAACGGCCTGCTCGACTACTACTACGACGCGGCGACCGGCGAGGTGCTGTGGAAGCATACGGCCGAGCTGCCGGCCGATGCCGGTCGTGGAATGGTGGCCGACATCGACCCGCGGTTCCCCGGCATGGAGACCTGGTCGATCAACGGTGAGGTGAACTACGAGCAGAGTGCGGCCGTGGGGCTCTACAACGCGCCGACGAATGAGCTGGCGGAACCGGACACCACCAAGCAGCCCTGGCCGCATATGGGCGTCTGGTGGGATGGCGATCCCCTCCGGGAGCTGTTCACGAATGACCCGTTCCCGACCGCACGCGATGCGCGCATCGCGAAGTGGGATTGGGAGAACCCGACGGACCGGCAGTCCGTGCCGCGCATACTCACCTTCGCCGACTATGGGGCCGCGACGGCGCTCGGAAACTCGGTGTATCCGACTCTCATCGCGGACATCCTCGGCGATTGGCGCGAGGAGGTCGTGCTGCCGAGCCCGGAGTTCGACGAGCTCGTCATCTTCACGACCGACCGGCCGAGCGAAATGCGCCTGTACACGCTGGCGCACAACCCGGCTTACCGCAACGGCATGACGCTCAAGGGGTATCTGCAGTCGAGCAATGTGGACTACTTCCTGGGAGACGGCATGACGGCGCCTTCGGCTCCGGATATCCGCTACGCCGGGCACGGACCCGAACGACCGCGACGGTGAAGGAGGGTGCCGACTTCACCGTGCAGACAGGAGACCTATTCCGTGATCAAGGTTCGACCTTGGTCGCGGCGAGGCTGCCGAGGAGCCGGAGGCGCCACGCTCCTCCTCCTTGAGTGTGCGGCTCATTCCTCCGGGATGTCGCGCCCGAACGCCTCGAGGGTGATGGCCTCGGGCGCCGGCCCGCCGCGGACGCCCGTGTCGAGGGCGTCGATGCGAG
The DNA here is from genome assembly GCF_044987475.1 of Microbacterium sp. ZW CA_36. Taxonomy (NCBI): domain Bacteria; kingdom Bacillati; phylum Actinomycetota; class Actinomycetes; order Micrococcales; family Microbacteriaceae; genus Microbacterium; species Microbacterium sp. ZW CA_36. The sequence continues at coordinate 15,646 of NZ_JBJDRL010000017.1, read as the reverse complement.
CGATCTCATCGTCGGTGAGCTCGAAGTCGAACACGTCGAAGTTCTCAGCGATCCGCTGGGGCTTGACCGACTTCGGGATGGCTTGGACACCGTTCTGGATGTGCCAGCGGAGCATGACCTGGGCGGCAGTCTTGCCGTGTGCCGCGGCGATCTCGAGGATGACCGGGTCGTTGAAGGTGCTCTTGGCGTCGTCGCCGCGGTAAGAGGTGATGCCGCCGATCGGCGACCACGCCTGCGTGAGGATGCCGTGCTCGGCGCCGAAGGCCTGCAATTCCTTCTGCGGGAAGTAGGGGTGGACTTCGATCTGGTTCACGGACGGCACGATCGTCGTCTCCGCGAGCAGCCGTTCGAGGTGCTCGATCATGAAGTTGCTGACGCCGATGGCGCGCACCTTGCCGTCGGCGAGCAGCTGCTCCAGCGCCTTGTACGCCGCGATCGTCTTGTCGAACTCGCCGGGGAGGGCCTGGTGCAGGATGAACAGGTCGATGACGTCGACCTGCAGCTTCCGGGCGCTCTTCTCGTAGGCGTGGAGGGTCTCGTCGTATCCGTAATCGGAGATCCACACCTTCGACTCGAGGAAGACGTCGTCACGGTCGATGCCGGACGCGCGGAGGGCGTCGCCGACGCCCCGCTCGTTCGCGTACGCGGCGGCGGTGTCGATGAGCCGGTATCCGGTCTCGAGGGCGGATGCCACGGCCTCGGCGGTCTCGGCGGGCGGGGTCTGGAAGACGCCGAAGCCCAGGGCGGGGATCTCGACGCCGTTGTTCAGGGTCAGGTGGTTCGTCATGTCATCGACGCTAGAACGGCGCGCCGCAGAGAGGGAGTGACTGCCATTACACGGATCGGCGGTACCCGGCCGCCGCCGCAGATGCTCATCGTCGGGCTGGCGATCTTCTCCGCCGCATCCTTCTCACCGGCATGGCGCCGACCGCGGAGTGGGGCGCGGGGGAAGCCCGCCCTTCTCAGGGCCGGGCACCGTCTGGTAGCCATGAGCATGACATTCACGGCAGACGAGTCGCCGACAGATGCCGCGCGCCGCATCATCGACGAGAAGTCCTACGCAACACTCGCCACTGCCGACGTGGACGGTCGCCCGTGGGTGACGCCGATCTGGTTCGCGGAGCGCGGTCTGCGCCAGTATGTCTGGGTGTCCCGAACCACGCGGCGGCACTCGCTGAACGTCGCACAGCGCGCCGAGATCGCGCTCGTCGTGTTCGACTCGACTGTCGAAGTAGGCTCCGCGAGCGCGGTCTACGTCGAAGCGGCCGCGGCGCAGGTGCCGGACCACGAACTCGCGGCTGCGCTTGCGATATTCAACGCGAAGTGCGAGGCATCCGGACTGTCGACGTGGGACATGTCGGCGGTCTCGGCAGACGCTCCCCACCGGCTGTACCTGGCGACGGCGTTGCAGGTATGGGTGCTCGACGAGCACGAGAACCGGGTGCCCGTGCTGTAGCCCGGTGCGTGCGCACGGTCTTGACAGCCAGGTCCGGAGGCGAGGACGATAACGCGCAGATATGCGCCTTCCTCGAACCCGCGGTCGTCCGGTGCGACGATCTCCGGGCCTCGCTCCGGTGGTATGGGGCTCCACCGGGCTCTGATCAGTTCTGAGCGCAGGGACACGCGGTGGACGATACCGCTCGAAAGCTGCTTGCAGCCGCGCTGCGCTACGCGGCGGCCCGGCTCGCCACCCTCGACACGGCGCAGAAGCTCGCGGAACTGGTCGAGAAGCCGCTCGCGGATGCGGTGCAGGTGCAGGGCCATCTGACCACTGCCGGCACGCAGCTCGCCACCGCGGTCACGGCGCTGGACGCCGGTGACCTGGCGAATGGGACGCGGCACCTGTGGGATGCGCTGGGCGAAGTCGACGCGGCCGCGACCATTCTCGGGGTGAAGCTCGATGTGGTCGCGCAGAAGGCGATCGAAGAGGCCCCGCCGCGAGCGCTCCTCCAGGGCCTCGGCCTGCGCTCGCCCGTCGCCGCCATGAAGGCCGACGACAACGGCTCACCGCTCCTCGAGGTGACCTGGAAGGGAACCAGCGCATCGGCTCCGCCGTTCCAGGTCGACGCGGTCGAGCTCACGGTGCGGTTCGGTGCGCCGGGCCTCAGCATGACCGTCGCGGGCAGCGGTGCGAGCATCGATCTCGGCCGTGGGACCGACGGACTCATCCGCAAGCTCATCGGCGCTGCAGGGTCGGCATCGACCGACCTGGCTTTCACCGTCGACGCGCGCGGCGTCACGACTCGGGGGGCCGTGGGGCCGATCGCCCTGCCCGCCCGGCTCGATGCGCAGGTGGTCGAGCTGCAGGGACTCGATCTGGCGCTGAATGCCGAGGGCGGCGACCTGCGTATCGATCTCCGCAGTCGGCTGCTCACCGGGCTGCTGGGCGTCCTCAAAGCCCGAGTCGACGGCGCCGGCCTCCGGCTGCCCATCGACCCCGCCCGCATCCTCGCCGGCCAGCAGCCGTTCGGCGACCCGTCGTTCCTCGTGCCCGAGGCGATCGGCATCTCGCTCGACGCCGGACCGGTCTCCGGCGGCGGCTACCTCAGAGTGGTTCAGGGCGGGTTCGGGGGCGCGCTCGCCCTCACGATCGGACCCGTCAAGGTCGATGCCTTCGGGCTCTTCCGCGAAGTCGACGGCGCGATGTCGTTCGTCGTCGTCATGTCGATGCGGTTCCCGGTGCCGATCGAACTGGGGCTCCTCTTCACGCTGAACGCGGTGGGCGGCATCGTGGGCCTCGGGGTCGACGTGATGCCCGACGCGATCGCCGCCGGCATCAAGGACGGCGTGCTGGAGCAGCTCATGTTCCCGCCCGACGTCGTCGCCGCTGCCCCGACGATCCTTCAGACGCTGGGCCGGGTGTTTCCGGCGAAGGCCGGAAGCTTCGTCGTCGGTCCCATGGTGCAGCTCGCGTGGGGTCGCCCGATCAGCCTCTTCACGCTCGACGTGGGGGTCGTGCTCGCCGTCCCCGACCCGGTGATCGTGATCGTCGGCCTTGCCAGGGCGGCGCTCCCCACCGAAGAGGCCCCGATCATCGACTTGCGCGCGGGGGTGATGGCGCAGTTCGGCCGCGGAAAGGTGCTGCTGCGTGCCGAGCTCTACAACTCGCGCATCGCACTGTTCTCCGTCTACGGCAGCCTCGGACTGCTCATCCGGTTCGACGACCCCGGCGTCTACCTCAGCGCCGGCGGGTTCCACCCGAAGTTCACGGCGATCCCCGGGGAGCTCACCGGGATGCGGCGCATCGGCGCAGAGATGTCTCCGCCCGTCGGCCTGCAACTCCGGCTGGAGGGCTACGTCGCCGTCACGCCGAACACGGTGCAGTTCGGCGGATCGATCGAGATCGGCTACTCCGTGGCGGTCGCCGCCGTGCGGGGGAGCCTCACCCTGGACGCCCTCATCCAGCTCGACCCGTTCGGGTTCGAGGTCGCGATCAGCGCCGGCGTGCACGTGGAGGCCTTCGGCATCGCGCTCCTCGGCGTGCAGCTGTCCGGTCGCCTGACCGGCCCGAGCCCCTGGACCATCGAGGGGCGCGGGCGCTTCTCGCTGCCGTGGCCGCTGCCCGACCCGAGCATCGACGTCGGACCCATCACCTTCGGCCCCTCGCGCCCGGCGTCACCCGCGCTCGAGGCCGTCGCGCCGCTCGCCAAGGTCGCGGAGGCCCTCAACCTTTCCGAGGCGTGGCAGCGCGCGGAGCGCGCGGGTCAGTACGTGCCGGTCCGCATGACACCCGTCCCCGGTGTGCCTGTGGGGGGCGGCGACAGCCCCACCGTCGTCGCGCCGTGGGAGCTCGTCCGATGCTCACAGCGGCGCTTCCCGTGGCAGATGACCATCGAACGCGTCGGAGCAGCGCCCGTCGCCCCCGCCGAATGCCGGCTCGCCGTCCCCGGCGGCGTCCATGTCGGTGCTGTCGGCGGAGCGCCCGGCGCCGCCGTCGATTCCTCTTCGGTGACGGAGTCGTTCGCGATCGGCCAGCTCCTCCAGCTCTCGGCGGACGAGCAGCTCGGCGCACCCGACTTCGAGGACCGCCAAGGCGGGCTCACCATCGACCTCTCCACGGCGGAGACGGATGCCGCAGCCCTCCTGCCATTCGTGCACTCCGTCGAGCTCGAATACGAGGACTCCTGGCCCGGCCGGCCCGAGGAACCCATCGAGCCCATGCGCCTGCTCATCTCGGATGCGATGCTCCGGCTCCTACTGGACGCGGGTCCCGCCGGCAGCTCGGCGCTGCGCAGCGCGGAGGACTGGCGCCCCCAGCTGGCCGAGCGACGCATCGAGGTGCGCCCGGTGTCGGAGGTGCGCGTGACGGATGTCGCCTCCGGCGCCCTGCGCGCGGACTTCGCGCCCTGGAGCGATGCGCTCTTCAGCGCCCGGGGTGTCCAGGGCGGACTCGCCGCGATGACGAGGGTGGGTGCGTGATGGGCATGGTCGACGTCGCGGCACGGCTTCAGGCCGTGATCGCCGAACCTGCGCACGGCGAGAGCTTCACCTTCGTGCCCTACTTCCGCACCGGCGCCGCAGCCGGCATCCGTCATCCGCAGTTCTCCACCGATGCCTCGGCGACCGCGCGCATCGACGTGTCGTTCGACCTGTCCGACGGACACGGCGGCCTCGCACGGGTGCAGCAGGCGGTGGAGGTGCGCGGTCCCGGGGCCGTGCTCGGCATCGACCCGGCGCAGATCATCCGGCGCTACCCGGCACCCGGCACGGCGGATGCGACGACGGGCGACCTCGCCCACATCGAATTCGACCAGCCCGACCTTCCCTGGCTGTTCACACCGACCGCACCGAGCGGAGACGGCAGGCTCCCGCCGTGGCTGCGGCTGGTCGTCGTGCCGGCCGAGAACGCCTTACGCAAGCCGCCGCTGCGGCCGGAGCTGCCGGAGACCTTCGAACTGAGGATCGGTGACCTTCCGCGGCCCGACGAGGCATGGGGATGGGCGCACGCGCAGGTGCTCGGAACACACCGGACGGATGCCGGACTCCTCGCCCGCAGCCTCGGTTCGGGGTCGCCGCGGCTGAATCTGTCGCGACTGCTCGCACCGCGCCGGCTGGCACCCGACCGGCAGTGGCGTGCGATCGTGGTGCCGACCTTCCAGGCCGGAGTCGACGCGGCTCTCGGGCGTGCTCCCATGGCCACGCTGGCCTGGTCGTGGAGTCCTGCGGCGGGGCCGGACTCGAAGGTCATTCTTCCGGCGTACGACACGTGGGAGTTCGCGACTGCGGGGCTGCTCGGATTCGAAGAGCTCGCCGAACGGATCGAGGGCGTCCCCACTCCCGAAGGTCTCGGCCGGCGGCTCGTCGACACCTCCGATGCCGGGATGGGAGTCACCGGCGCCGTCGGTCCGCGCGACGTCTTCGGAGCGCTCGTGGCGCCCGGTGCAGAGACGGCACCGGCGCCCGGCGACCCTGGGCAGCTGACCGCCGCCTCAGAGGACAGGCTGCGCGACCTCGTCGACGCGCCCGCCTCGACCGACGCCGATCCGGAGGTCGGTCCTCCGCTCTACGGGGGAGCGCACATGCTCGCGACGGCGCTGCCTGCTGAGGGAGAGAACCCGCCCTGGCTCGCCGAGTTGAATCTCGACCCGGCCGAGCGGATCGCGGCCGGGCTCGGGACATCCGTGGTCCGGATGGACCAGGAGCCGCTGATGGCCGGTGCATGGTCGCAGCTGCAAAATGTGCTCGAGGCCAACCGCGTGCTGAACCGCGCCCGGTTCGCGGAACTGGCGTCGACCGCGCTGCACCGCCGCACGATCGCGCGCATGAGCGCCGGCGACACGCTCGGCGTGACGCAGCGCGCCCTGGCCCACATTCCGGTCGGCGACGAGCTCACCGCGCGCGGCGCCGTTTCGGCCAGTGCTCTGCCGTTCGCGGCTGCGGGCGCCACCTTGCGACGGATCGCCCGGCCCTTCGGGCGCGTCGCGCGGTTCACGGCGGCGGACGAGAGGACGCTCGCGGCGACCGCGCTCCTCGCGGACGACGATGGCAACGGGGCCGATTGGGTGCTTCCCGTACCCGGACCCGGCGTGTTGACCCATACCGAGCCCATGCGTCTGCTCGAACAAGGAGAGGGGCTCGAGGACGTCTTCCACGTCGACGGCGAGCGCGAGGCGGCAGCGATCCTTGCGGACCTGCTGGACGCCCTTCCGCTCCCGGAGGAGATCGACGCCTGGCAGCGTGACTCGGCGCTCGCCGGTCGGCTCGACGATGCGGCCGCCGACGTGGCCCTCGCGTGGGGGATCGCGCGCAGTCGCCAGGAGTGGGAGTTGCCGATGGCCTGCGTGGCGCGGTTCCCGGCGAGCGGTCTGCCGCCGGAACCGGGGTATCGCTCCTTCGCTCAAGACGAGTTGCGAGCCTGGGTCTTCGATCCGATCGGTGAGGAGGTCCGGCGGATCTGCGAGGGAGAGCGGATCGAGGGCGTCGCGCTCGACTGGGAGGAGTTCGGGCCCGACGAAGGAGAGATCCGCCCGCTGTTCGAGGGGCCGAGCGGCGTCGTCCTCGAGACGTTCAACGAGGCGGTGGTTCGCGACCCCGAGCCCGTCGAGGCGCCGCGCCCGAGGCTCGACCTGACGGTGCTGGATCTGTCGGGGCGGCTGCTGCCCGCTCTCACGGTGCCGCGACGACTGCGCACGCGCCTCCCGGGTCTGGCGGAGATGTTCGGGCGCGCTCCCGACGACCTCGACACCGTGATGGCGGCGCCGGAGTTCCGCCGGCCGCTCATCGAGGCGCTCAACCGGTACGACCAGGAGTGGATCATGCCGGGGGTGGCGGCCATCCAGCCCCACGACATGGTGACGGCGATGGAGACCAACGGACGCTTCGTGTCCTCGTTCCTCATCGGCGTCAACCACGAGTTCGCGCGGGAGCTGGTCTGGCGCGAGTACCCCACAGACGGTCGCGCGTCGAGCTTGCGACGCTTCTGGACGACGGAGCCTGACATCGCGCCGATCCACACCCTCCGCGGACCGGCAGGGCTCGGGGTTCTGGCCGATCCGGAACGAGCCGGCAAGCTCGTGTTCGTCGTGCGCGGCGAGCTCATCCGGCGCTTCCCCCATGTGATCGCGACGGTCGTCCGTTCGACCGCGCCGGACTACCCCGTGAAGTACGCGGCGCAGCCGGTGGAGCCGATCTTCCGCATCCCGCTGACGCCGGACCTGCTTCTCGCCGGATTCGACCTCACCGACGAGGTCGCGAAGGCACAGGACCCCACAACCGATCCGGTCCATCCCGCGTCGGGTGCCAACTGGTTCACGCTGGCCGAGCACATCGGCGCTCCGCGCTTCGGGCTCGACATCACTGAGCCGGAGGACCCGATCGAACCTCAGCCGGTTCGGGACGAGCTGACGTGGGAGCACTGGAAGAAGGAGGGCGAGCACCTCAACGCGTTCGTCCCCAGGATCTGGCCGCCGCGACCGCCGGGCAACCCGCCGGGCGTGCCCGAACCCGAGGGGACTTACACGAGCGCTCGTATCGCGTGGGCGCTCTTCCAGAAACCGGCGCGGGTCGGCTGGCGCGTGCAGGAACTCATCGGCGAGGGATGACGCATGGACATGGACCCATGGCTCGACGCCGCTTCCGAGCTCCCGCTGCTGCTCGTGCCCGTCCGCGTCGAGACGAAGTCGTATTGGCGTGACGCGCCGGGGGGCGACGTCGACCTCCGCGTGCGGATCTGGCCTGACGACATCGCGACCGATCCCGCCGGGGCGCTGCGCCTGCTGCCCGACGCGTTCCGTGTCATCGTCACGCAGGATGGGATCGAGTCCATCGCCGAGGGCGCGCCGATCGATTCGGCGGCGCTCGGCATCCCACTCGGGAAGATCGATCAGCCGCCCGCTGAAGGTGAGACCGACGCCTTCGACGAGGGCATCGCGTCGCTGCGATCGCTCGCCGAAGGGACGGGCGGAACCGCCCTCTGGCTGCGCGACTACGAGGCCGCGGTCGGCGCGGGCCTGGCGATCACCGTGCCGCTGAGCGCGGGAACAGCCACGATTCAGCGCCTGGTGGTCATCGGCTTGCGCCGATCCGACCCACTCGATCCGGCCGCCGCGGCACGTGAGGTGCTCGCCGCTCTGCAGGCCCACCCCGACCGCGCCCTCGTCGCGGCGGGCACACCCACGAACAACACGGATGCCGCTCGCTCCGGCTGGGGAACCGCCACCGCGGGCGACGCAGGCCTGACGACCGGCGACGGTGCGGGCACGCTCGCCCGAGCCCTCGGCCTCGAAGCGGGAAGCTTCGCGGACTGGCCCGGCGCGACCGCCGTGGACGCCCGGGCCTCCTGGATGGCCGATGCGCTGTGGCCCGTGACATGGGGTCCGTGGCTGAGCCGGGCCATCCGCCCGCGGGCGATCGGCCCGTTCGATCGCCTCGACGTGGCCGACCACGTGCGGACGTTCGTGCGGCCCGCGGGACCGTACCCGGCGGTGCGGGTCGGACGCCAGCCCTACGGCATCCTGCCCGTGACGCTCACGAGTGCCCTCGCGTCCGGCGTCCGGGGGCACGCGCTGGTGCAACGGGCGGTACGCGCCGCGTGGCCGATGTGGGCGAATGCGCAGCCCCGCACGGTGCGGGTGGGCGATCTCGCGGAGACGCTCCCGTGGATCCTGGGGCTCGCGCCGGCGAGCCGGAACGTGCGCGTGCGACGGATGCTGCCCACCAGCGGCCCGCTGGGCGCGGCGCTCTCGGCCGGTCGCTTCGCCGCCGACGAGGCCGACCGTGATGACGTCACGCGCAAGCTCGAGGACGGCATGGGCCTCAGGCCGTTCACGCTGCAGCGTGTGCCGCATCTCGGAGGTCCTCGGATGCTCGCTCTGCCGCTCGTCGCCGACGACGACGTTCCCGCGATCGAGGCTCTCGCACAGTCTCCCGACGCGGTGTGCGAGGGAAGCGTCCTTCAGCTGCTGCTGAGCTCGGCGTGGGCGGCAGCCGAAGCCGATGCGCGATTCCAGCTGCGACAGCTGCTCGACTCCGTCGGGCACGGGGAGCCGGGTGAGCTCGCTCCGGCGCTGCGCGAGACGCTGGAGCCCCTCCGGGAGCTCGTCGCGGATCAGGGCGCGTTCGACGAGCTGCTCGACGCGATCTTTGATCCCGCCCTCTTCGACGTCCCCGCGGCCCTGGATGCCGAGACCGGCGCTCGGGTGATCGATCTGTTGAGGTCCCGCCTCGGGGAACTGGTGACGAGCCTTGCCGCCCGCACGAGGGTGACCGCGCGGTTGCGCGGCGTCCGGCAACGGTTCGGGGCGTACACGCGGGCGCTGCGTGCGCTCGCGCAGCTGGTCGAGTACGTCGTCGCCCTCGCGTTCGCCGGCCGCACCCGCGACGGCATCCGCAACCTCGCGACGGTCGACGACTCGCAGGTGCGCGAGCAGCTGCTCGCGGGCGCCCTGGATGCCGCCTCCCACCGCCTCGACGCGTGGGTGACGTCGCTGGCGACCCGGCGCCTCTCCGAGGTGCGTCAGGGCGCGCCCGACGGTGTGACGATCGGCGCGTTCGCATGGCTCGAAGACATCGCGCTGACGCCCCGCGCCGCCGACGACGTCGCCGCCGCCAGCGGGGTCGGCTGGATTCAGGCCCCCACCACGGCGCATGCCGCGGCGGCCGCCGTGCTGCGTGGTGCCCGGCTGACGCATGCCCCGATGGACGGGCCGGATTCGCCGCTCGAGCTCGACGTCAGCAGCACCCGCATGCGGCAGGCCGTCGACATCGTGCGCGGCATGCGCGCCGGGCAGGACCTGGGTGCGCTCCTGGGCTACCGCTTCGAACGCCGGCTGCATGAGACGGATGCCTCCCTCAACAGGTTCCTCCTGGTTCTCCGCGCGTTCGCGCCGCTGGTCGTCGGGCGCGAGACGCCGGCGGACGGTGCGACGCCGATGTCGCACACCGGCGCGGTCGTCGACGGGCTGGGGCTGCTGAAGAGGCTGGATGATCCCGCACGTCGTCGGGAGATCCTCGAGCCCGTGCTCACCGCGCCACAGACGTACGAGGGCTGGCGCGCGCCGACGCTCCGAGCTCCGGGCGCACCGGGAGTCGACGATCTCGACAAGGTCGTGGCGTGCGTCGACCGTCTCGACCAGCTCGCCGACGCGGTGTCGGACCTGCTGCTCGCCGAGGGCGTCCACCAGCTCGTCTCGGGCAACCCCGCGCGCGCCGCCGCCGCCATGAATGCGGTCTCCGGTGACACGATCCCGGAAGAGCCCCAGATCCCCTTCGCCGCGCCGGAACAGGACGGCGCGACGTACCGCCTGGCGGTCGTCGGCGGGGCGACCAGGGTGGCGGACGACGACGACAGTGGCTGGGTGTCCGGAATCCGCAGCGGCGCGCATCCCTTCCTCGAGCTCTGGTGCCGAGGCGTCCTCGGACCGGCCACCCGGATCGCGATCTCTGTCACCGGACCCGCAGCGCAGCGGACGCTCGCCCGAGCCCGGGTGTCCGCCCTCGAGTTCGTCATGGCCTCCGACGGCAGCCTGCAAGGGCTCGAGCGGTTCTGGGCGCGATGCCGTCGGGGCTCCGCAGGACTGCCGGAGAAGCCGCTGACCGTCCGGCCGGCGGGGCCGGCCGCATCCCGCATCACGATCGCGGAGGCCTGGCAACTGGCCGCCGCCGCCCGCGCCGTGCTGTCGTCGGCCCGCGGCCTGGCACCCGACGACCTGGTGGGCAACGGCTCGGCCGACCCCCGGCACGTCGTCGACGGCGCCGACCTCGGTGCCCGGCTGGAGACGGCCCGCCGGGGCATCGAGGGCATCGCCGACGTTCCGCCGGGTGCGAGCACCTCCGCACTGCTGCGGCGCGCTGACGAACTCGCCGCGATCGGCATCGGCGACGATGTGGATGCGGCCACGATCGATCCGGAGCTGCTGGCCGGCTACGTGGGAGGCCTCGCCGCGGTCGCCCAGGGTCGTCTCGCGGCGGCGGATGCCGCCGGCGCCGGCGCGGGCGCTGCGCTGGGCGACATCGTGGGGCGCCTGCCGGTCGTCCAGGTTCTCGATCCCCCCGCCGCCCCCGATGCCCCGGCGATCGTGGCCGCGCTGCGTCCGGCGGCGACGGACGCAGCGGTCGTCCGCCGCTGGCTCGCCCGCATGTCGACGGTGCGGCCGCCGGTCGCCGCATGGGCGACGCTCGCCGCCCTGCGACGCGCGTCCGGGAGCCCCGCAGCACTGCGCATCGCGCTGTTCGGCGCCCAGCACTGGGCGGGGGATGCCGAACTTCCCGACCCGAATCATGCGGTGACCTCGGTCGTCGTCGAGTTGCTCGGACCGACCTCGCCGCCGCGGGAATTCTCGCCGGGCGGCGCTCTTTCCGGCCTCGTCGTCGATCAGTGGGCCGAGAAGCGGCCGGCGCTGCGCCGCATGGAGGACGACACGCGTACCGCGCTCGTGACGACAGGTCTGGCCGTGCACGCGCAGGCGCCGTCGGCACGAGCGCCCCAAGCGCTCCTGCTCGCCGTTCCGCCGGATGAGCAGGGGTGGTCGCAGGCGCGGTTGCTGGACCTGCTCGACGAGGTCAGCAGTCTCATGCGAATGCGCGTCGCGACCCCGGCGGACATCGCCGGGATGGGGGAGATCCTGCCGGCGATCAGCATCGACCACTGGTCCCGGGTCGACGCGCACACGGTCGATCCGAGGGCCCTGCTCGCTGTCGCGCTCTCGGTTCCGGCCTTCCTGAAGAACGAATGAGACCCGTGCCAAGGGGAGGAGTGTGACATGGCGAGTGTGTTCCGGCCCGCGACGGCCGTCAGCGCGGTGACGGGCATCGTGCCCTTCGCGACCCGGATCGAGCCGAACCCGGTCAGCGGTGACCCCGAGGTCGGCCTCATGGCTCAGGTCTGGGATCCGCTGTGGATGCTGGGCCGGCAATGGCAGTTCGGCGAGTTCGCCGGCGAAGACACCGGGACCCCGCTGGCGGTGACAGTCTCAGCCGAGTTCGATCCGATCACAGCCTGGCACCCGGGACCGCTTCCCGAAGAAGGGGAATCCCGCGATTGGCAGGCATGGCGCGCCGGCGACCTGCTCGAGCCGCACGTCGAGGCCGAGGCATCCGATCCTCCACCCGATGGCTCGGGGCACACGCGGTTCGCGGTGGTTGCGGCGTGGGCGCTGCAGGACGTCCTCGCCGAGCTCGGCGAGGCCACCGCAGTCGCGAGGATCGTGCAGCGGTTCCCCGTGACGACCGTCGGCGACGACGCGAGCGACTGGGCGCAGACGCAGCGCATGCTCGTGGGTCGCACCTTCGATGCCCAAGCGTTCGCCACGGCGATCGCGCGGAGTCATCCGGCCTGGCTCACCGCCGCTCTCAGGCGCGAAGGCCGCGAGGCCGCGCGCGCCGCGATCGACGAGTGGCGCGCGTGGTTCGCCGAAGAGAGTGGAGCCGAAGCCGCCCCGTCCAGCTGGGTGGACCGACGCCTGGAGTACGGGTTCAGCGTGGCGACGACGGCGCAAGTGCTCAGCGCCCCCGAGTACGGCGGCGGCACTGTGGGCTGGTCGAGCTTCGATCTGCTCCCACGAGAGAACGCACCGGATGCCGCGGGCCACGCGCCCGAGCCGATCACCCGCAACGTGCTCGCGTCACGCCTCGAGTTCCCGGGATCGCCCGTCTCGAGATTCTGGGAGTTCGAGGATGCGGCGGTGTCGCTCGGCGCCGTCTACGCCGACCCGGACGAGCTCGCTCGCGTGCTCGTCGTCGAAGCCGCGATCGTCACTGGCGACGACTGGCTCGTGCTGCCCGTCGACACGCCGCCCGGCGGTGTGCTGCGCGTGCACGGTGTGCGGTGGGTCGACACCTTCGGATCTCTGTGGGAACTCACCGAGCAGCCGACCCCGGTGCCCGCCGGCGCCGCCGCCGCGCCGTGGCGGATGTTCACGACGACGGAGGCCGCCCCCGAACCTGGCGCGCCCCGCGGCGAGCTCGAAGGGCTGTTCGTGCCGCCCGCGGCCGCGGCGGTGTTCGAGGGTCCGCCGATCGAGGACGTGCGCTTCCTGCGCGACGAGACCGCGAACCTCGTTTGGGCCATCGAGCAGACCGTGCCGGCGGTGTCGGGCGATCCCGCCCCCGTGAAGGCGGGGGCGATGCCGCCTCCGCGCCCGATCAACCCCGGCGACGCGCCGGCCGAGAAGGTGCTGGGATACGAGCTGCAGACCTTCGTGCCCGACAACTGGCACCCCTACGTCGCCCAGGTCAGCGAGGATGGCGTCCTGTTGCGCCGCGCCCGCATGGCGGACGCCGTGGATGGTGCGGCGAAGGGCCGGCTCCTCGCCGAGGACGCGCAGGAAGTGCTCATCGCGGCGGAGGTTCCGCGGCAGGGAGTCCGCATCCAGCGGATCCCGCGTGCCGCGCGGAGGGCGGACGGCACCTGGAGCGTCTGGATCGGCCGCCTGGTCACCCCCGCCTTCGGCGAGGGTGAGAGCGGCCTGCAGTTCGACCGCACCAGGCGCCCGACGGGCTGACCGGCTCCTGAGCCATGATCGCGCTCTCGTCTCAGGCTGGCGCGGGTGATCGTCGATGACGGCCGGCCACCAGGGCGAGCGTCGAAGAGGGCCGCGCTTCAGGCAGGATTCAGCAGGCGAGGGCCAGACTGGGGCCGATGCGGATTCTCGTGGTGGATGATGAGGTGCGCCTCGCCGACGGCATCCGTCGCGGACTCGAGGCGGAGGGGTTCGGGGTGGACGTCGCCCACAACGGCGTGGACGGACTGTGGCGTGCCAGGGAGACCGCGTACGACGCCATCGTGCTCGACCTGATGATGCCGGGCATGAGCGGATGGAGGGTCTGCGAGGCGCTGCGGGCGGAGGAGAACTGGACGCCGGTCCTCATGCTCACCGCAAAGGACGGCGAGTGGGACCAGATCGAGGCCCTCGAGACCGGCGCCGACGACTACGTGACCAAGCCCTTCTCGTTCGCCGTGCTCGTCGCCCGCCTGCGTGCGCTGATCCGCCGGGGCGGTGTCGAGCGGCCGACGGTGCTCGAGGCGGGCGATCTTCGGCTCGACCCCGGTGCCCGCACTGTGCGGCGCGGCGATACCGATGTCGAGCTCACGTCGCGGGAGTTCTCCGTGCTCGAGCACCTCATGCGTCACCGCGGGCAGGTGATCTCCAAGCGCGACCTCATCGCCGGCGTCTGGAACGACGACTTCGAGGGCGACCCGAACATCGTCGAGGTCTACGTCGGCCACCTGCGGCGCAAGGTCGACCGGCCGTTCGGCCGAGCAGCGATCGAGACCATCCGCGGCGCGGGCTACCGTCTGGCGGCCGACGGTGGCTGAGCGGCGTCGCCGTTCGCTGCGGACCCGCATCACCGCGGCCTCGACGGTGGTCGTCGCCGCCGCGCTGGTGGGAGGGGCGCTGGCGTTCTACGGCATCCTGTCCGTCAGCATCCGTGAGGCCACCGTGCGTGCTGCCGAGACGCGCGCCGAGCAGCTCGCGGCCCGGATCGACGCCGAAGGGCCGGCCGTGGTGACCGGGTTGGACGACGACATCGCGCAGGTGCTCGACGAGGGCGGGCGTGTCGTCGCCACGTCGGAGGAAGCCGACAGCGGCGACCTGCCCGACATCGACGGAGCCCCCGCGATCACGTACGACGACGAACCGATGGTCGTCGTGCGGGAAGACCTCGACGACGGCGGCGCGCTGCTCCTGGCCGTGTCTGTGGAGGACGATCAGAGCACCCTCGCCACGGTCGCGGTGCTGCTCGTCGTCGCCGTCGCCGGGGTCGTCGCGCTGGTCGCCGCGATCACGTGGTGGGTGGTCGGGCGTGCTCTCCGCCCAGTGGAGCGCATCCGCCTAGAGGTCGATGACATCTCCGCCGACCGCCTCGACCGGCGCGTCGCCGTGCCGGCCTCGGGCGACGAGATCGCCGCGCTCGCCGGCACGATGAATCGAATGCTGGATCGGTTGGATGCCGCAGCCGCTGCGCAGCGCCGGTTCATATCCGATGCCTCGCACGAGCTGCGATCCCCGCTCGCGACGATCCGCCAGCACGCAGAGCTGGCGCAGCTGCACCCGGAAGCGACATCGATCGACGATCTTGCCGGGGTGGTCCACGACGAAGGACTGCGGATGCAGGATCTCGTCGACGCGCTCCTGCTGCTGACGCGGCTCGACGAGAGTCCCGCGATCCAACACGAGGCCGTCGACCTCGACGACCTCGCCTTCGCGGAGATCACACGGCTCCGCGCCGGGGGTGCGGTGGTCGATGGGTCCGGCATCCATGCCGCACGGGTGCGCGGTGACGTCCGCTTGCTGGGCCGGCTCGTGCGCAATCTCGCCGACAACGCGGCGCGGCACGCACGGTCGGCTGTCGCGATCGGGGTGCTCGAGCGTGACGGGCAGGTGCTGCTGACAGTCGATGACGACGGCCCGGGCGTTCCGGCGGCGGAGCGCGAGCGCATCTTCGAGCGCTTCGTGCGCCTCGACGAGGCACGTGCACGCGACGCCGGAGGCAGTGGGCTGGGCCTTGCGATCGTCCGTGCGATCGCGGAGGCCGAGGGCGGCAGCGTGGGCGTCGAGGACTCTCAGCTGGGCGGCGCGCGGTTCTCGGTCGTGCTTCCCGCGGCATCCTGAACACGGCTTCAGGATGCTTCAGGCCTGCTTCAGCGACCGGTCGGCACCATCGGAGCATGGATGACAAGAACAGCACCCCCGAGACTTCCCCCGCC
>NZ_JBJDRL010000016.1:0-80525 GCF_044987475.1 Microbacterium sp. ZW CA_36 | reverse complement strand
CGCCGCGACTGCGCTCAGGGCGGTGCGGCCGTCGTCGGTCGAGATCTTGCTGGCCACGCCTCCACCGTAGCCGCCGGGTACACGGAGCCTTCAGCGACGGCCGCGATGACTCAACCGTCGCGCTCCCACACCCGCCCGAAACCCGGCGGGGCGCGTCGGTAGGCTGGAGCGCGTGAAGATCCTGGTTCTCGGCTCGGGCGCGCGGGAGCACGCCATCATCCTGGCGCTGCGGTCGGAGGAGACCGAGCACGAGATCTTCGCCGCTCCCGGCAACGCGGGCATCGGACACGACGCACAGCTCGTCGCGCTCGACGTGAACGACCCCGCGGCCGTCACCGTCTTCGCCAACGAGAACGACATCGACCTCGTCGTGATCGGCCCTGAGGCTCCGCTGGTCGCGGGCGTCGCCGATGCGGTGCGTGAGCACGGCATCCCGGTCTTCGGGCCGGGCAAGGCGGCCGCGCAGCTGGAGGGATCGAAGGCGTTCGCCAAGCGCATCATGGATGCCGCCGGCGTGCCCACCGGCCGCGCGAAGCGCGCCGCCAGCCGCGCCGAGGTCGAGGCGGCGTTCGACGAGCTCGGCGCCCCGCACGTCGTCAAGGCCGACGGGCTCGCCGCCGGCAAGGGCGTCATCGTCACGTCCGACCGGGCCGCCGCCCTCGCCCACGCCGACGAGTACCTGCCGTCCGGGCCGGTCCTCATCGAGGAGTTCCTGGCCGGCCCCGAGGTGTCGCTCTTCTTCCTCAGCGACGGCGACCACGTGCTGCCGCTCAGCCCCGCCCAGGACTACAAGCGCCTGCTCGACGGCGACGAGGGCCCCAACACCGGCGGCATGGGCGCGTACTCGCCGCTGCCGTGGCTCGACGGCCGATTCGGCAGTGAGCGCGAGTTCGTCGAACTCGTCACGCGCGACGTCGCCGAGCCCGTCATCCGTCAGCTGGATGCCGAGGGCACGCCGTTCATCGGACTGCTCTACGCCGGCCTCATCCTGACCGACGACGGAGTGAAGGTCATCGAGTTCAACGCCCGCTTCGGCGACCCCGAGACGCAGGTCGTGCTGCCCCGGCTCGTGGATCCGCTGTCGGAGCTGCTGCTGGCCGCGGCATCCGGTCATCTGGAAGACCTTCCCGTCCCCGCGTTCGCCACCGACGTCGCCGTGACCGTGGTGCTCGCGAGCGAGGGCTACCCGACCGCGCCGGTGACGGGCCGGGCCCTGTCGGGCCTGCGCGACGCGGAGGCGGTCCCCGGAGTGCACCTCGCCCACGCGGCCACCGCCGAGACCGACGGCGGGCTCGTCGCCACCGGCGGCCGCGTGCTCAACGTCGTCGGCGTCGGCACGACCTTCGCCGAGGCCCGCGAGCGCGTCTACCGCGCGCTCGGCGAGATCCGGCTCGACGGCGGCCAGCACCGCAGGGACATCGCCGCACGGGTCGCCGAAGGGCTCTGACCCGCGACGACACCCTGGACGCTCGGGGTCACCGCACCGGATCGGCGGAGAGTGCGTCGGCCGCACCACGCGTCGCGTCGACGCGACCGCGGATGAAGATGATCGCGAGCAGGCCGACGAGGATGACGGGGATGTTGCCGAACCCGGCGATCGTCGCGAGCGGACTGTCGACGTGGTGGGGGCCCTGCAGGAAGATGCTCGGATCGGTGCTGGCGTGCAGCAGGATCGGCCAGATCAGGTTGCCGGTGACGCGCAGCGTGAGGTACATGCAGATGCCGAACGCGAACGTGTAGAGCAGCTGTAGCAGCGTGGCGAAGAGCGACTGCCCCAAGAGCAGGTTGCTGGCGTGCAGCGCGGAGAACAGGGCCGCCGACACCAGGGCGACCGCGATCTCGGGGTGCCCGGCCTTACGCATCAGATTGACGACGTAGCCGCGCGTGAGGACCTCTTCCGCGAAGCCGATGCACAGGCCCGCCAGGAGCCACGCCGCCACGTAGCCGAAGTCGAGCGCGGCGTAGTCGATGGTCGCGAAACGGAGGACGTTGAACAGCAGCACGACGGCGACCGCGATCCACATCCACCCGCGGCCGCGGATCGGCTGCGGGCCGAACAGCTCTCGCAGCCACCCCACCGACAGACCGAAGAGGATGAGGATCACCCCGCCAATGAAGATCGGCAGGACGACGAAGAACAGCACATAGCCGGCGCTCTCGGTGTCGTCGATCGACGGTGCGATCGGCGCGAGGGCGAGCGCCGCCCCCTGGTAGAGCACGAAGTAGCCCACGACCAGGATGAGTGCTCGCCACCATCCGCCCCGCTCCCAGAAGCGCTTCCACATGTTCGTCTCGCCGGAACCGGTCACAGACTTCCCCTCGTCGTTCTCCATGCCTGACTTCGAGAGTACGGTCTCGCGGCGCGGTTTCGCGGCGGCGCGACCGCGCGCCCGGATCCGCGAACGCGGCTGGAGGAGCGTGAGCGGACGGCAGCCAAGGCTTGCGTGATCGTGGCCCCTCGCGTTGCCGGGTCGGCCGATCGGACGAGGCCTTTCGAGCCGGTCGGCCGAAGCGGCGCAGCATCCGTTCTCGCGAACATGGCGGCATGACCACAGTCACCGCCCGCCCTCGACGTGCCCGGCCCCAATGGCTTGTGCCCGCCGGGCTCATCGCCCTCAGCCTCGTCCCGATCGTCGCCGGCTCGGCCCGCCTGACCCAGCTCACGACCGGAGCGACGGTCACCGCAGAGAACGCCCGGTTCTTCGACTCGCCTATCCCCGTGGTGGCGCACATCATCGGCTCGAGCGTCTTCCTCGTGCTCGGCGCGTTGCAGTTCGCGCCGTCGTTGCGCCGGCGGCGCTGGCACCGCATCGCCGGACGCATCGTCGCGCCGGCGGGACTGGTCTCGGCCCTGTCGGCGCTGTGGATGACGCTGTTCTACGACATGCCGGCTTCCGTCACCGGTCCGGGGCTCGCCGGGGTCCGGATCGCGCTCGGCACGGGGATGGCGGCGGCCATCGTCGTGGCGTTCGCTGCGATCCGGCGCGGCGACGTCCGCAGCCACAGCGCGTGGATGACCCGCGCCTATGCAATCGGTCTCGGCGCAGGCACACAGGTCCTGGTGTTCCTCCCGTTCACGCTCCTCATCGGCACGCCCGCGCCGCTCACGCACACGCTGCTGATGACGGCGGGCTGGGTGATCAACCTCGTCGTCGCCGAGATCGTCATCCGGCGCCGGGCGCGGACGGTCCGTCGGCGCACGGCAGGACCGATGGCGGCGACCAGTGCCCGCCTATCATGAGGGCATGACGAGCCCGGTGCGCGCGCTCTGGGACGCGCCCGCGGCGGTTCCGGCGCCGCCCCGGCGGGTCTGGCGCGACTGGGTGCTCGTCGTCGCGATCCCGCTGCTCGCGGTGGTCGAGGCATCCGTCCGCACCGACGTGCCGTGGCGCTGGCTGTGGGCAGTGGTGCTCGCCGCGCTCGCACCCACGCTGCTGTGGCGCCGGTCGCGCCCCTTCACGATGCTGGGGATCGCGTTCGCTGTGGGCACGACAGTGGGCCTGGCGACAGCCGGCGACCCGCAGCTGTACACGACGGCGTACTTCCTGATCCTTCTCTACGCGGTGTTCCGGTGGGGCTCCGGACGCGCGATGATCGCGGGCGGCGCACTGGTGGTGATCGGGATGCTGCTCACCTTCGTCGCGAGCCCGCCCGATGTCGCCGACATCATCGGCGGCGTGGCCGTCGCGGTGACGACGAGCACGCTGGGTCTGGCCGCACGCTGGCGGCGGCGCGCCCGCACCCGCGAGCTCGAGCAGGTGCGGCTGCTCGAGCGCGAAGAGCTCGCCCGCGACCTGCACGACACCGTCGCCCACCACGTGTCGGCGATCGCGATCCAGGCG
The DNA here is from genome assembly GCF_044987475.1 of Microbacterium sp. ZW CA_36. Classification (NCBI taxonomy): domain Bacteria; kingdom Bacillati; phylum Actinomycetota; class Actinomycetes; order Micrococcales; family Microbacteriaceae; genus Microbacterium; species Microbacterium sp. ZW CA_36. Next base: position 76,683 of record NZ_JBJDRL010000016.1, on the reverse strand, counting down.
CAGGCCGGCAGCGCCGTGGCCGCCACCGACCCGAGTGCGACCGTGCAGGTGCTGCACGCGATCGAGGCCGAGGCGACGCGGACGCTCCGCGAGATGCGCGCCATGGTGGGCGTGCTGCGTGCGCCCGACGACGCGCTCGCGCCGACTCCTGGCCTCGCCGGGATCCGTGCTCTCGAGCGGATGGATGCGGCGGCCCCGGCCGTCGCCGTGAGGCTCGGCGGCGACCTCGAGAGCGTGCCGCCGACGGTCGCGGCCTCGGTGTTCCGGATCGCGCAGGAGGCGGTCACGAACGCCCGCCGTCACGCGCGGGATGTGACCCGCATCGACGTGGGTGTCGACGTCGACACCGATGGAGTGCGACTCGAGGTCCGTGACGACGGTGCGGGCGCAGCATCCGCTCCGTCTCCCGGCTACGGGATCACCGGGATGCGCGAGCGCGCAGCGCTGCTCGGCGGGACGTGCGACTCCGGGCCGGCACCCGGTGGCGGGTGGATCGTCGCGGCGACGCTCCCCCGGGCAGGATGGACGGCATGAGCGTGCGAGTGCTAGTCGCCGACGACCAGGATCTCGTGCGGACGGGCCTGCGCATGATCCTCGACGCGCAGCCCGACATCGAGGTGGTCGGCGAGGCCCCGGACGGCGCCGCGGCCGTCGCGCTGGCGGGGACACTCCGGCCCGACGTGTGCCTGCTCGACATCCGCATGCCGGTGATGGACGGGCTCGCGACGACCCGCGCCCTTGCCGGACCGGACGTCGCGGACCCGATCCCCGTCGTCGTCATCACGACCTTCGACCTCGACGAGTACGTCTACGAGGCGTTGCGGTCGGGTGCGCGCGGATTCCTCCTCAAGGATGCGGGGGCGGTGCTGCTCGCCGAGGCGGTGCGCGCGGCGGCCCGCGGCGACGCGCTCATCGATCCGAACGTCACGGTGCGGCTCATCGAGGCTTTCGCCGGCGCGGCGCCGGAGCCGCCGACTCCGCCGTCGAGTCCGCTCACCGAGCGAGAGGAAGCCGTGCTTGCCGGCGTCGCCCGCGGGCTCGGCAACAGCGAGATCGGCGACGAGCTGCATGTCTCGCTCAGCACGGTGAAGACGCACCTCGCGAGCATCATGACCAAGCTCGGCGCCCGCAATCGCGTCGAGCTCGCGATCTGGGCCCACGAGCGCGGCCGTCCACGGCGCTGACGACCCGATGCCCGAAGACGCCCTGGGCGGACGCTGACCCGGTCTCGCGGCTCACCGGCGCGCGGGAAGACCCGCCGTCCGCGACCTGCCCCCCAGGACAGGTCGCGGACGACCCCCGACCTCACGCCTTCCCCCGGCGTCAGACCGCCTGCCGTTGCTGCAGCAGGGGGCATTCGAACGGGTCGCGCTCGCCGAGCCCGACCCGGTTGATGTAGCGCGTGACGATCCGGTACGACTCCCAGAGCCCCGTTTCGGTGTACCGCACGTCATGGGCGACGCAGTAGTCCCTGATGGTGCCGGAGGCCTTCCTCAGGTGAGGACGGGGCATCGATGGGAACAGGTGGTGCTCGATCTGGTAGTTCAGCCCGCCCATCGCGACGTCGAGGAATCGGCTGCCCCGGACGTTGCGGCTCATCAGCACCTGCCGGCGCAGGAAGTCGACCTTCACCGCGGCCGGCACGAGCGGCATCCCCTTGTGGTTCGGGGCGAAGGCCATGCCCATGTAGACGCCGAAGAGGCCGAGCTGCACCGCCAGGAAGACGGCGGCGATGCCGGGCGACAGCACGAGGAACACCAGCGCGAGATAGCCGCCGATGCGCAGGGCGAGGAAGACGATCTCTACGCTGCGCCGGCGCAGCGGCTCACGCGCGACGACACGGCGCACGCTCGAGGCGTGGAGCGACAGGCCCTCGAGCAGGAGGATCGGGAAGAAGAACATCCCCTGGTGGGCCATGACCCACGCCAGTGCGGGGCCGTACTGCTTTGCGCGCTGCTCCACCTGATCGGGGGTGAACGACACGACGGGCAGTTCGATGTCGGGATCGGAGCCGATCTTGTTCGGGTTCGCATGATGGCGCGTGTGCTTGTGCTGCCACCAGCCGTAGCTCATCCCGACCAGGAGGTTGCCCAGCACCATCGACGTCCAGTCGTTCCAACGCCCCGATACGAAGATCTGCCGGTGCGCGGCGTCGTGCCCGAGCATGGCGATCTGCGTGAACAGAATCGCGAAACCTGCGGCCGTGAAGAGCTGCCACCAGGTGTCGCCGATCAGGAAGAAGGCGACCAGGGCTGCGGCGAGCACCACCACCGCTCCGATGAGCTTGGTCCAGTAGTACCCGTAGCGGCGGCGCATCAGACCGCTGGTGCCGATGATCTTCGCGAGGTCGGTGAAGTCGTTGCCCGCTCGGGACGTTCGGGCCACCGTGGCGCGGACGCCGCCGGTGAGCTGGTCGGTCATGTGCTCGTCCCCGATCCTCCGGCCGCACAGGTGTGCGGTCCGCGGGTGTCGGGGTCCGGGACGTCCGTATCGGTCAGGCTACGCCGATGTCAGGCGCTGCGGCAGTGGCCGGGCGAGTTCACAGGCGGGATCAGGTCTGGCGGCGGATGAAGCGCATCAGCCAGGCGATCACCGCGATGATGATGATCACGAGGCCGATCCACAGCAGGAACTTCGCCGCCTCGATGAATACGCCCAGCAGCAGCAGGACGATTCCGACGATGAGCAGGATCACTGCGAGTCCGGTCATGCTCTGATCCTGGCCCCCCGCCGCGCGCTCACCAATGGGTTGACAAAGCCGATGCGACTGCGCAAGGCGGAGTTACGCGCTCCGCAGCGTCGCGATCTGCGCCGACCACGTCCGTCACGTGGTTGGCTGGGACGGCGGACCTCGACCGCGACCGTGAGGAGACCGATATGACGGATGCCCCGATCCCGACGCCGTCGGCGATGACCGCGGCGAGCGCGCCGGGCGCCGCGCCCGCCTCCCCGTTCTTCCGCGCCGGCGGCCGCAACCGCTTCACCGCCCGCCGCGCCCGCGTCGTCTCGGTCGAGCAGGTCGCCCCCGTGCTGCTGCGCGTGCGGGTCACCGGCCCCGAGTTCACGGATTTCTCGAGCGGCGGTCCGGCCGACCATGTGCGTGTGTTCTTCCCCGATCCCGAGAGCGGCGACCTGGTCGCACCGACCGCGGTCGGCCCGGGCGAGGACGGCATCGTGCGACCGGACGCACCCACCCACGCACGTGACTTCACTCCGCTGCGCGTGACCACGATCGGCGGCGAGGTCGCCGTCGATCTGGACTTCTACCTGCACCCCTCGCCCGGGCCGGCCTCCCGCTTCGCGAGCGGCGCGCGCCTCGGCGACGAGCTCGTCATCGTCGGCCCGCGCGGCTCGAAGGCGGCTCCCCAGGGCGCGGCGCGCCTCGTGCTCGTCGTGGACGAGACCGCTCTCCCGTCCGCCACGCGGTGGGCCGCCGAGGTACCCACCGACACATCGGTCGACCTCATCGCGCTCACCGCCGACGACGCGTCGTGGGTCGCCGGATACGTCTCCGAGACGTCGGGCCGCACCGACGTCCGGGTGCGTCACCTCGACGCGGGCGGCGACCCCGACGCCGTCGTCGCCGCCGTCGACGCGGTGGGCGTGGATGCCTCGACCTTCGTGTTCGCGGCGGGTGAGGCATCCGCCCTCATCCCTCTTCGCCGCCACCTGCGCCGCACGCTCGCGCTGCCGGCAGAACAGGTCGCGCTGAGCGGCTACTGGAAGCGCGGAACGGCCGGCTTCGACCACCACGCGCCGATCGACCCCTCCGACCCGGATTGACGCGAGGGCCCCTCGCCTCGCGAGCGGTCCCCTCGTCTCTTCGCCCCGCGAGTCAGTCGGCGGCGACCGCCGCGTTCGCGGCCTGCCAGTCCTCGGTCGACGTCGCCTTCGGCCGGCGCAGGAACAGCACGGCGACCACGCCGATCAGCATCACCGCTGCGGACAGCAGCACGGACTGCGCCATCGCCGTCGCGAACGGCTCTGCGACGACCTCCGGCAGCGCCCCCGAGCCGAAGCTGCCGCCGGGCGCGTCGGCGGCGCCGGGGAGGTTCGCCTCGATGCGGCTCTGCATGAACACCGCGATCGCGGCCGAACCGAGGACCGAGCCGATGGTGCGCATCGTGTTGTAGATGCCGGCACCGGCTCCCGCCTGCCGCGGAGCGAGGTTGCGCGTGGCGGTGGTCGCGAGCGGCCCCCACATGCCGGCGTTTCCGACGCCCATCAGGAACGACGGGATGAGGAACACCCAGATGGGGGTGTCGAGGTTCATGAGCACGGAGTACAGCACGAGAGAGCCCGCGACGAGCAGCAGGCCCGGCACCAGGAGGACGCGCGGATCGGTGCGATCGAGCCATCTGCCCGCGAGCGGCGACAGCACGCCGGCCGCGACCGCCATCGGGACGAGCAGCAGTGCCGACTCGGTCGGAGTGAGGCCGCGCGCCAGCTGCAGGAAGAACATCAGCGGCAGGGACATGCTCGTGACGGTGAAGCCGACCGTCGAGATGCCGATGTTCGCGACGGAGAAGTTGCGGTCGCGGAAGAGCTCCAGCGGTACCAGCGCCTCGCTCTTGGTCTTCGCCTGCTGCCAGATGAACAGTCCCATCACCAGCACGCCGGTGATGATGAGGCCCCACACGGTGATCGGGCCCCAGATGACGCCCCAGTCGTAGGTCTCGCCCTCCTGCAGACCGAACACGATGAGGAAGAGCCCGATCGCACTGAGGAAGACGCCGACGAGGTCGAACTTGTGGGGGTGCGTCTCGAGCTTGGGCACGAGGATCCACGCGAGCACGAAGCCGACGACACCGACCGGAAGGTTGATGAAGAAGATCCACTCCCAGCCGAGCCCGTCGACCAGCAGGCCGCCGGCGAGGGGGCCGACGAGCATCGCGACGCCGGAGGTCGCACCCCACAGTCCCATCGCCGCACCGCGCTGGTTCGGCGGGAAGGTGCGCGTGATGATGGCCATCGTCTGCGGCGTCATGAGAGCCGCGCCCAGACCCTGCACGGCCCGGAAGGCGATGAGCGCGCCGAGCGTCGGCGACAGTCCGCAGGCGAGCGAGGCCAGGGTGAAGACGGCCAGGCCGCCGAGGTACATGTACTTCGGGCCGAACCTGTCGCCGAGGCGCCCCGTGATGAGCAGCGGCACCGCGTAGGCCAGCAGGTACGCCGAGGTGACCCACACGACGTTGTCGAGGTTGTTGGTGTCGGGGTCGAGGGCAGCCTTGATGGCCGGGTTCGCCACCGAGACAATCGTCGTGTCGACGAGGATCATGAAAAACCCGATGACGAGGGCCCAGAGGGCCGGCCACGGGCTGCGGGGCTTGTGTCCGGCGGCGTAGGCGCCGGTGGGCGGGTGGGCTGCCGAGGCGGTTGCAGAGGACGCACCCGCCGCGCGGGGGCCGTCCGGGGTGTTCGGGGTGGTCACTGGCGTGCTGCCTTTCGTTGGGCGAGATAGCGTTCCGACGGGGTCGCATCGGGGCCCCAGGCGAAGTCGGGATCGGCGATCCGCGGGAGGGTCGCGTCCATCCAGGCGAGCTCCGCCTGGAGGAGGGCCTCTTCTCGCGCGATCTCGAGGAGGTACTGCTCCGGCACGCCCTTGTCGAGCGCCTGCCGGCGGCCGGCGCTGAGGGAGTCGAGGGCGCCGGCGAGCGCCGCGCGGCGCTCTCCCAGCAGCGCGAGCGCCTCCTCGCGCTCGAGGTCGTGGACCTCGGCGAGCGCGACGCGGAACTCCGCCGGCCGATCCACGCGAGGCAGTTCCCGCCGCACCCATTCGAGGACCGCGGCGGCGCCGGCATCCGTCTGCGTGTAGGTGGTGCGCTCGGGCCGATTGCCCTCGCGGTCGACGCCGACCTCGGCGACGAGTCCTGCCCGCTCCAAGCGGGCGACCGTGTGGTAGACCGTGCCGTTGGTGATGGTGACCAGGCGGTCGTCGCGGCGGAGGTGCATGAGCCGGATCATCTCGTACGGGTGCATGTCACCCTCGCCGAGGAGCGCCAGCACGGCCACCCCGAGCGGGGTGAGGCGGGCGACGGCATTTGTCACGATCATTCCTCCATGTCGATTAGTCCACATGGACTATACGCCTCCTCGCGCGCGATCGCCTCCGCGGGATGTGAAGACGAGCACCACCCGGATGCCGCTTCCCTGGCGCGGTGTCGGCGGCGGGTCGTACGGTGAGGGCATGGCAGACAAGGCCGTCGTGCGCCGTGAGAAGTTCCCCGAGGCCTACGCGATCTTCGACCCGATCGTGGCGGAGTGGACAACGCGGCACGATGTCGCCCTCGGAGCGATGTTCGGCTCGGAGGGCTTGAACGTCCGCGGCAAGGTGTTCGCCTTCGTGACGTTCGCGGGCGAGCTGATGGTCAAGCTGCCCGAGAGCCGGATCGGCGAGCTGGCGGAGGCGAACGAGGCGCAGCCCGCGGTCATGCGCGGTCGGCCGATGCGCGAGTGGGCGACGGTGGGGACGGATGCCGCGGAGCGCTGGGCTCCGCTCGTCGGCGAGGCGTTCGCGCACGTCGACGCGATCACCCCCTGACCCTCTTGCCGGCGTTCATGACGCCGACCCGCACCCGCCGCACCCACCCGGGATAATGGACGGGTGACGGCTACCCCCACCCCCACGACCGAGCTCCCCGGCTGGCGCCACGCGTACTCGGGCAAGGTGCGCGACCTCTACGTTCCGGAAGACACGGCGGAGGGAGCGCAGCCCGAGCGCCTGCTCGTCGTGGCCAGCGACCGCGTCAGTGCGTTCGACCACGTGCTCTCGCCCGGCATCCCGGGCAAGGGGGAGCTTCTCACCACCCTCAGCCTGTGGTGGTTCGACCAGCTCGCGGGTGCCGACGGCGGGCGCGGCATCCCGAACCACCTCGCCGCGTCGCACACCCTCACGCGCGGCGCGGACGGTGAGGCGAACACCGCCGACGACCTGAAGAGCCTGATCCCGGATGCCGTCACCGGTCGTTCGATGGTCGTGAAGAGCCTCGACATGCAGCCGATCGAGTGCGTGGTCCGGGGCTACCTCACCGGGTCGGGCTGGGCGGAGTACCGCGAGAGCGGCACCGTGTGCGGCATCGAGCTGCCCGGCGGGCTGTCGAACGGCGACCGGCTGCCCGAGCCCATCTACACCCCGGCGTTCAAGGCGCCGATGGGCGAGCACGACGAGAACATCTCGTTCGAGCGCACCGTCGAGCTCGTCGGCGCCGAGCGCGCGGCCGAACTCCGCGACCTGTCGCTCGAGATCTACTCCCGCGCTGCCGCGACGGCCGAGGCGCACGGCGTGATCCTGGCCGACACCAAGTTCGAGTTCGGGCTCGACGAGAACGGCGTGATGACCCTCGCCGACGAGGTGCTCACCAGCGACTCGTCACGGTACTGGGATGCCGCGGCCTGGGCCTCGGGCACGATTCCCGAGGAGCGCATGGCGAGCTTCGACAAGCAGATCGTGCGCGACTGGCTCGCGGCGAACTGGCCCGCGCCGCGTGAGGGCGAGCCTCCGGCGCTTCCGGCCGACATCGTGGCACGTACCACCGCCCGCTACCGCGAGCTGCTGGAGCGCCTCACCGCCGCCTGATTCCGCCTCGCCGTGCCGGGTCCGTTCGCTCACCCGAGCAGCATCCGCTCGATGTTCTCGATCGGGCCGTACCACCCCTGCTCGAGCACCCACGCCTGCACCACGCGATCCCAGCCGAGCGCCACGGCGACCCCCACCACCACCAGCAGGCCGCCGATCACGCGACGGAACACGCCATGGGGATCGGCGAGCCAGCCCAGCCGGCGAACGAGCGCCGTCCCGGCCAGAGCGATCCCCAGCAGCGCCAGGGCGAGGCCGGCGGCGTAGGCCGAGACATAGAGGACGCCGGCGGCGAAGCTGGCCGGCAGCACCGCGGCGACGATCAGGGCGTAGGTGGGGCTGCAGCTGCTGAAAGCCGGACCGAGGGCAGCACCCAGGGCGATGTCGCCGCCGAGACCAGCCCGGCGGTAGCCCCGATCGAGCAGTCGCCCGCCGCCCGCCTGCCAGCCGGCGGCGACGGTCAGCCGCTCCCAGAGGGTGGGGAACACCATCGTGAGCCCGAAGGCGGCGACGATGACGCCCGACGCCGCCTGCCAAACCCAGGCCGGGATCCCCAGAAGGGCCGTGGTCGCCTTCAGAAGCAGGGTGAACACCACGACGGATATGGCGAGGGATGCCGCGATCACGAGCGGGCGGTACCACTCGCGCTCCGCGGTCTGCGCTGTCGCACCGGTCCGGACGGCAGTGCCCCCGACGATCACCGGAAGCAGCGGGAGCACGCACGGGGCGAGAACCGTCAGCACTCCGGCCGCGAACGAGACGACCGTCAGCGCGAGCATCAGCCGCCGAGCCCGAGCCCCGACAGAGCCGCTGCCAGGGTCGGCTCGTCGTAGGCGACGAATGCGGCGGTGCCGTTGCCCTCCTCATCGAGCGCCACCACCGTCGTCTGGATTCTGACGCCGTACTGCTGGCGCAGATCCTGTCGTGAGTCGTAGTCGACCTTCAGCACCGTGACGCCCGCAGGCACCCCGGCAGCGAGGATGTCGGACTCGAGGGCGCGGCACTGCGGACACCAGGGCGCATGGAAGAACAGGACCCTCGTGCCGCCCGCTGCAGCCAGTGCATCCTCGCTGTAGTCGACGTAGGCGCCCGGTGCCGGCTGGTCCGTCTCAGCCGCTTGCGGCTCGACGGTCGACTCCGGGCTCGTGCGGTCCGGTGACGGAGAAGCGCTGGGCTCTGCCATCACGGAGGAGGTCGGCGAGGGGCCGCCGACGCCGGCGAGTCCCGCGTCACCGCCGCCTGCCGCGAAGGCGATCGCCGCAGCGACGCCCGCCACCACGACGGCACCGACCACTGTCCCGATCACCGTTGCCCGCTTCATGACACCATCCTGATCCGTGCCGCGGCGCCGGGAGGCATCGCAGTCATTACGGTTCCCATACGGACCGCGGAAGGTGGAGCTGATCGTGACGTCGGACCGGCGACCCGGACGCGTCGGCACCGCGGCGCCGACGCCACGGGATCAGGCGTTCTTCATCGCCTTGAGCCGCGACAGCAGGACAGGTGCCGTGCGGTCCAGCGCGCGACCGCCGACGAGGATGCCGCCGGTGAGCACGGCGGCACCGAGCACGATTCCGATGGCGCACGCCACCCAGCTGAGCGTCGCGTCGCCCGTGAAGTAGCCGATCAGCCCGACGATCACGACGGGTGCCGACAGCACCAGCGCGACGAGCCAGATGCCGAAGAACGCCATGCCCTGGAGGAACGTGGTGCCCGGAACCCGTTTGAACGGGTTGTCGCCGGAGGCTGCCACCGGAACCACCAGCTGTGCCGAGGTGACCGCGCACACGCCGTAGCACGTGAGCAGGATGCCGACCGACATGCCGAGGATGCCGGGGAACTGCTGCCAATCGCCCCCGAGGGCGAAGGGCACGATCACGGCGAGCACCACCAGGGGCAGCGCCACCGCGGCCGCGGCGAGGCTGCGGCCGACCCGGTCGGCGCGTCCGGAGGCTCCCGTGATGAGTTCGGTGCCGAAAGCCGTGCCGTCGTACGAGATGTCGGCGTACACGACGATGCCGATCACCATCGCGATGATCGGACCCGAGAACGTCAGCGCGGTCAGGGGATCGCCGCCGCGGGCGTAGAACCACAGCAGCACGGGCACGAGCGGCGCCCCGATGAGCTGGCGCAGGTAGCGCGGGTCGCGCGTCCAATACGTCAGCGCCCGCGCGAAGATGGCGCCTGCCGCGCCGGTGGGCACGCGCCCGAACCAGCCGACGGAGCCCGCCCGCACCGGCGCGGCCGACGTCTGCGGGGGACGCACCAGGGAACGGCCGAGCGATGCGCGCCACAGCAGCCAGAGGACCGCCAGCGTCACGAGCGCGATCAGCAGCTTCGCCGCCGCCGCTGGCAGATCCCCCGCCGCGGCATCGGCCGGCACCGCCCAGGCGGCGCCGAGCGGGGTCCATCCCAGCACCGGAACCGTCGACGCCAGCGTGTCGGCGTTCACGGCGAAGCCGGTCGCCACGCCCGCGATGATCGGGCCGGCCAGGATCAGCGGGATGAAGATGACGATCCCCGAGACCTCGCGGAAGCGCCGCCCGCTGCCGAGTCCCGACGCCAGCGACGCGACGGCGCGCGAGGCGACGACCGCCGTCAGCACGGCCAGGGGCGTGCTGACGATCCAGGCGACGATCGCCGCCGGCCAGTGGGCCCAGGTCGCGATCGTCGCGATCGCCGCCGCGGAGGTGATGATCCCGGGGATGCCGCAGACCCCCGCGAGCGTCAGTGCGACCATCATGCGCGACAGCGACATGGGGAACACGACGAGACGGGCGGGGTCCAGCGTGGTGTCGACGCCGAAGGCGACGAGGGGGACGAGGGCCCAGCCCAGGGTCACGACCGAACCGACGCCGACGATGACGTTGCTCGCCAGCCGCAGATCGCCGAAGCCGAGCAGCACGAGCCCCACCACGATGCCGGCCAGCAGGCCGAGCCCGTACACGGCGCCGAAGATGAAGCCGACCAGCTGCCACGGGCTGCGGGCGAGCTGATTGCCCAGAACCCGGAACCGCAGCCTCAGGAGCGTCGCAACCATTCCGGCCCCTCCGTGTGGCGACGGCCTCCGACGAGCTCGACGAAGCGATCCTGCAGCGGCTGGCCCGCGCGCACGTCATCGACGGTCCCGGCGACGAGCAGGCGGCCGGTGGCGACGATCGCGACGTGGTCGCACATGCGCTGCACCAGGTCCATCGAGTGACTGGAGACGATCACCGTGCCGCCGCCCGCGACGTAGCCGGTGAGGATGTCCTGGATGTTCGCGGCCGACACCGGATCCACCGACTCGAACGGCTCATCGAGCACGAGCAGCCGCGGCGCGTGGACGAGCGCGCACGCCAGCGCGATCTTCTTGGTCATGCCGGCCGAGTAGTCCACGACCATCGTGCCCGCGGCATCCGTCATGTCCATGAGTGCCAGGAGATCCGCCGTGCGACGGGCGATCTCGTCGTGCGAGATGCCGAAGAGCAGGCCGTTGTACGTGACGAGCTGCTCGCCGGTGAGTCGATCGAACAGCTTGACGCCGTCGGCCAGGTTGCCGAGCATCGCCTTCGCCGTGACGGGATCACGCCAGACGTCGACCCCATGCACGAGCGCCTGGCCCGCGTCGGGTGCGAGGAGGCCCGTCGCCATCGACAGCGTCGTGGTCTTGCCGGCGCCGTTCGGTCCGACCAGGCCGTAGAACGATCCGGCGGGCACCCGCAGGCTCAGATTCTCGACCGCCACCTTCTGCCCGAACCGCTTGTGCAGGCCGCGGAGCTCGAGCGCCGCATGATCGCCGGGTAGCGAGGACCCGCTCCGGGCGGCATCGGCCGTCACCGCCGGGCCAGGGGGCAGGGAAGGAATCGCTGAGTCGGTCACATCTCTCCGTCACATCGGTTTCGCGAACGAGGCGCCGCGGCCCCGCACCAGCCTCTCGGATGCCGCATCGCCGGGGCAACTCACCGAGCCGCCGGTCGTCGCTAGGGTGATGCTCGCACCATCCCCCGAGCGCAAGGAGCGCACATGCCTACGTGGACCCTTCACGGCAACGGCCGGACCGTCGAACCGGGCAAGGTGGTGAAGCCCGACGAGCGACTGAACTGGCCCGCCACGGTCGCGATCGGCGCGCAGCACGTCATCGCGATGTTCGGCGCCACATTCCTCGTGCCGGTGCTCACCGGCTTCCCCGTCTCGACGACCCTGCTCTTCTCGGGCATCGGAACGCTGCTGTTCCTGCTCATCACGAAGAACCGCTTGCCCAGCTACCTGGGCTCCTCATTCGCATTCATCGCCCCGGTGACGGCGGCCACCGCCTCGCAGGGCATGGGCTCGGCGCTCGCCGGCATCGTCGCCGTGGGCGTGCTGCTGGCGGCCGTCGGCTTCATCGTGCAGTTCGCGGGCCTCGGCTGGATCGAGAAGCTCATGCCTCCGGTCGTCGCCGGCGCCATCGTCGCGCTGATCGGATTCAACCTTGCGCCGGTCGCGTGGACGAACTTCCAGCAGGCGCCGATCACCGCGACCATCACGCTGGCCGCCGTGATCCTGTTCAGCGTGCTGTTCCGCGGGTTCCTCGGCCGCATCTCGATCTTCCTCGGCGTGATCGTCGGCTACATCGTCGCGCTGCTGCGCGGCGAGGTCGACTTCAGCGCCGTCGACGAGCTCGTGGCGAACGGGCAGTGGGTGGGCCTCCCGACCTTCGCGTTCCCGACCTTCGGCGACCCGGGGACCTGGAGCGTCATCGCGATGTTCCTGCCGGTCGTGCTCGTGCTCATCGCCGAGAACGTCGGCCACGTGCGTGGCGTCGCGACGATGACCGAGTCGTCGGTCAACCAGTACACGGGTCGCGCCCTGATCGCCGACGGCGCCGCCACCGTGCTCGCCGGCACCTTCGGCGGCTCGGGCACGACGACGTACGGCGAGAACATCGGCGTCATGGCCGCGACCCGCGTGTACTCGACCGCCGCCTACTGGGTCGCGGGACTGTTCGCCATCCTGCTGTCGCTGTCGCCGGTGGTGGGCGCGGTGTTCAACTCGATCCCCGCCGGCGTGCTCGGCGGTGTGACGACCGCGCTGTACGGCCTGATCGGCATCATCGGCATCAAGATCTGGGTCGACAACCGCGTCGACTTCTCGCGCCCGGTGAACCAGTACACCGGCGCCGTCGCGCTCGTCATCGCGATCGCCGGGTTCACGATGCAGTGGGGCGACTTCCAGCTCGGCGCGATCGTGATCGGCGCAGCGGCGGCCCTGCTGATCTACCACCTCGGCAACGCCATCGCCCGCTGGCGCAAGACCGGCGCCGACGACGGCGGCCCGATCCCGGCCGTCGGCCAGCTCGGCGGCGACCCGCAGTAGTCGAACAGCGGATGCCGCCACCCGAGGCCCTCGAGTCCACCTGGGTGGCGGCATCCATCGTCCTTCTCGGGTTTGGGGCGCAGCTGACTCCGGGTCTCCGGGCGACCTCGACCCGTCGTGCGGGGGAATGAAGGGCGGATGCCGGAGGTTCTCATTCGTGTGAATACACAACTCGCGGCGGCCGACCGTCTCGCCGCCGACACGTCGATGGGAGCCGTGACGCTCCTCGTGGGCGACCTCGACGGCATGACGGCGTTCTACCGCGACGTCATCACGCTGCAGGTGCTCGCCACCGACGGCGACGAGGTCGTGCTCGGACGAGCCGGCCGAGCCGTGGTCGTGCTGCGGCACGAGCCGGCGCTGCGCCACGCGACGCCCGGCGCGGCGGGGCTGTTCCACACCGCCATCCTCTTCGAGACGCAGGAGGCCCTTGCGGCCGCGCTGTACAGCGTCGCCCAGCACGCCCCGCACACGTTCACCGGATCGGCCGATCACCTGGTCAGCCAGGCGTTCTACCTGACCGACCCCGAGGGCAACGGCATCGAGCTCTACTGGGACCGCGCCCGCACCGAGTGGTCGTGGACGCACGGCAGCATCGAGATGGCGACCCTTCACCTCGACCCGAACGCCTTTCTGCGCGAGCACCTCACCGAGCGGGCCGCGAGCGGTGCGACCGGTCAGGACGCGGCATCCGTGGGGCACGTGCACCTGTCGGTCGGCGACGTCGCGAGCGCCCGTGCGTTCTACGTCGACGCGCTGGGGTTCGACCAGACCGCCGCGATGGGCGACCAGGCGCTGTTCGTGAGCGCCGGCGGCTACCACCACCACATGGCGATGAACGTGTGGAACTCGCGCGGAGCCGGACCACGGATGCCGGCGCTCGGCCTCGGCCGCGTCGACCTCGCCCTGCCCGACGCCGACGCCCTCGGCGCCCTCGCCGAGCGCCTGCGGCACCACGGCCTCGAGGCGCGCGACGACGGTCGCACCGTGTCGTTCGACGACCCCTGGCGCAACCTCCTGCAAGCCACCGTCCCCGGCCGCGGCTGACCCAGGATTCCCGGAACCCGCGGTCAGACCGATTCGCGGACGACCAGCTCGGTCTCGAGGATCGTGACGTGCCGCGGATGCCGCCCCGCGAGGAGGTCGAGCAGCACCGTCGCCATGCGCTCCCCCTGCGCGAAGGAGGGCTGGCGCACCGTCGTCAGCTGCGGGATGACGGAGGTCGCCACCGGCGAGTCGTCGAAGCCGATGATCGCGATGTCCTCCGGAACACGAAGGCCCTCCGCCGCGATCACGGTCAGCACGCCGCGCGCCATGAGGTCGCTGGCCACGAAGACCGCGTCGGGCTTCGCACCGGTGGCGAGCACGCGACGCATCGCATCCGCACCGCCGTCGGCGGTGAAGTTGCCGTCCTCGACGGCGATCTCGTCGAGGTCCCACGCGGCCAGCGCGTCGCGGTAGCCCTGCAGCCGGTCGACGCCGGCGGGCATGTCGCGCGGACCCGTGATGGTCGCGATGCGCTTGCGGCCGCTCTCGATCAGGTAGACGGTCGCGTCGTAGGCCCCGCGCACGTTGTCGACATCGACGTAGTAGTCGCGTTCGCGCTCGCGCACCGGGCGGCCGCCGTAGACCACCGGGACGACGCTCGCGATGCGGTCGATGAACGTGTCGCTGGTGTGGTGCGAGACGACGATGGCGCCGTCGACGGCGCCGCTGCGGACGTAGCTCGTGGTCTTGTCGCCCGGGTCATCGCTCGCGATGAAGAGGTTGAGCACGTAGTCCGAGCGGCTCAGGCGGGAGTTGATCCCCGACACGATGGCCGCGAAGAAGGGGTCGCCGAAGAACCGTGTGGTGTCTTCGGGGACGATCAGCGCGACCGCGTGGGTCTTCTGGCTCGCCAGCGACCGCGCGGCGCGGTTCGGGACGTAGTTGAGCTCGGCGATCGCTCGCGTCACCGACTGCAGAGCCTCGGGGCTCACCGCCGTCGAGCCGTTCACCACGCGCGACACCGTGGACCGCGAGACCCCCGCCGCTGCGGCGACCTCTTCGATCGTGACTGCCGAACGCATCGCCTCGACGCTCATTCTCTTCCTCCTCCCGGATGCTATGTCCGGGACGCTATGACGTGACGGCCGCCGCGCGCGCGGGCTCCAGGTCGAGGGCGCGGGCGCCGATGATCCGGCGGTACTCGAGAGCGCTGTCCTTCGGCGTGCGCTCCTGCGTGTCGTAGTCGACGCGCACGATGCCGAACCGCTTCTCGTACCCCCACGCCCACTCGAAGTTGTCGAGGAGCGACCAATAGAAGTATCCCCGCACATCGACGCCCGCGCCTGCGGCATCGAGGATCGCGCCGAGGTGGCCGCGCAGGAACTCCACGCGATCGGCGTCGTGCACGCGCTTCTCGTCACCCTCGACGACCAGCTCGTCGTCGTAGGCCGCACCGTTCTCGGTGACATAGAGAACCGTGCCGGCCGACTGCGCGTACTCGTCCCACACCCGGTGCAGCAGCGTGGTGAGGCCCTCGGGCTGCACCTCCCACTGCATCGGGGTGCGGGGAAGGCCGCGCTCGTGCCAGAAGATGCCTTCGTGCGAGGGGTACGGCGAGCGGCCCGGGCGGTCGGTCGGCGCGTCGCCGCCGATCGGCGGGTTCACCGGCTCGTGGCCGCCCACGTACTCGCCGTGGTAGTAGTTGACGCCGAGCGTGTCGATCGGCGTCGCGATCGTCTCGAGGTCACCCGGACGCACGGCGGACTCCCATGCGGCGACGGCCGCGGCATCCACCTTCCGGATGTCCTCGACGACGTCGGCCGGGTACTCGGCTCGGAAGATCGGGTCGAGGAACCACCGGTTGAACTGGCCGTCGATGCGGCGCGCGGCGTCGGCGTCGGCCGGGTCGTTCGCGTCGACCGGCTCGGCGACCGTGAGGTTCAGCGTGATGCCGAGCTTGAGCGACGCGTCGCGCGCCCGCAGCTCGCGCACGGCCTGCCCGTGACCGAGCAGCAGGTGGTGCGCGGCCAGGACGCCCTCTTCGACGCTGTAGTGACCCGGCGCGTGCAGGCCGGCGGTGTAGCTCAGGAACGACGAGCACCACGGCTCGTTGAGCGTCGTCCACACGTTCACCCGGTCGCCCAGCGCGTCGTGCATCGTCAGCGCGTACTCGGTGAACAGGTCGGCCGTGTCGCGGTTGGCCCAGCCGCCCTTCTCCTGCAGCGCCTGCGGCAGGTCCCAGTGGTAGAGCGTCAGCCACGGCAGGATGCCGGCATCCAGCAGCTCGTCGGTCAGCCGCTTGTAGAAGTCGACGCCCTGCGGGTTGACCGCGCCGCCGTCGGGCCGCACGCGCGACCACGACGTCGAGAAGCGGTACGTCTGCAGGCCCAGGTGCTTCATGAGCGCCACGTCGCCGGCGTAGCGGTGATAGTGGTCGCACGCCACGTCGCCGTTGTCGCCGTTGATGACCGCGCCCGGCACACGGCAGAAGGCGTCCCAGATGGAGTCACGGCGGCCGTCCTCGTGGGCGGCGCCTTCGATCTGGAAGGCGGCGGTCGCGGCGCCGAACAGGAAGTCCGACGGGAAGGCGCGCGGGATCGCGGTCGTCATGAGGGGGGAGGTCCTCTCTGGATGCATTGAGTTCAGGATGACTGAGGCCGAGCGGAGGCGGAAGGCCTAGCCCTTGACGGCACCGGCCATGATTCCACTCACCAGCTGCTTGCCCGCGAAGGCGAACAGGATGAGCAGCGGGATCGTGGCGAGCAGCACGCCGGCCAGCACGATGGAGTAGTCCACGAAGTAGTTGGACTGCAGCAGCGAGAGCGCGACCGGCAGGGTGGGGCTCTGGCGGTCGAGCACGATGAACGGCCAGAAGAACTGGTTCCACGCGCCGACGAAGGTGAAGAGGAACAGCATCGCGGCCGCGGGACGGGCCGCGGTGACGCCGACCGTCCAGAACGTGCGGATCATGGAGGCCCCGTCCACGCGCGCTGCCTCGATGAGCTCGTCCGGCACGGTCTGCGACAGGTACTGCGTCATCCAGAACACCCCGAACGCGCTGGTGAGCGCGGGGATGATGATGGCGCCGATCTGGCCGGTCCAGCCGAGGTCCGAGAACAGGAGGTACAGCGGCACCACGCCGAGCTGCATGGGCACGGCCATCGTGGCGACCACGAAGGCCAGCAGCCACTTGCCACCCGGGAACCGCAGCTTCGCGAACGCCCAGCCGGCGAGCGTCGAGAAGATGACGACGGATGCCGCGATCACGGTCGAGCTGAAGATGGAGTTCCACAGCGCCAGCCAGAAGTTGACGGCCGGGTCGTTGACGACCGCCAGCGCGTTGGCGATGAAGTTGCCGCCCGGCAGCCACGACATGTTCGGGTCGTTGATCGTGGTGGCGTCGCCCGAGCCGATCAGGAACGACCAGTAGTAGGGGAAGATCGCCGAGACGATGACGACTCCGAGGCCGAGGTACACCCAGAACCCGGCGCGAACGCCGCGGATCTTGGTGGTGCGCCGGTTGCGACGCGCGTTGGGGAGGTTCTCCTCGACGACGGCGAGAGGCGGGGTGCTGATGGCGCTCACTGCTGGGCTCCCTTCCGGCGACGGCGGCGCTGGATGACGCCGCGACCGCCCTCGTCGCGCACGAGGCGACGGGTGATGCCGAGGTTGATCAGGCCGATGGCGAGGATGATGATGAACAGGATCCACGCCAGGGCTGCGGCGCGGCCGAAGTTGAACTCGCCCCAGCCGATGTTGTAGAGGTACAGCGTGATCGTCAGCCACTGGTTGGCGGCGCCGCCGCGGCCGAAGGTGTCGAACATGCGCGGCTCGTCGAAGATCTGCAGTCCGCCGATCGTCGAGGTGATGATCACGAAGATGAGCGTCGGCTTCAGCGACGGGAGCGTGATGCTCCAGAACTGGCGGAACGCGTTGGCGCCGTCGACGGTGGCGGCCTCGTAGTACTCGCGCGGCACGGCCTGCATGGCGGCGAGCAGGATCAGGGCGTTGTAGCCCGTCCAGCGGAAGTTGACCATCGTCGCGATGGCGATGTGGCTCCAGAACGGGTCCTTGTGCCAGGCGATCGGGTCCAGTCCGATGCTGGTGAGGATGTTGTTCACCAGACCGTGGTTGTCGCCGAACATGTTGCTGAAGATCAACGCGACGGCGACCGGGGCCATGACGTACGGGAGCAGGACGCTCATCCGCCAGAAGGTCTTGGCCCGGATGTTGCGGTCGAGCATCGCCGCGATGAACAGGGCGAGCACGATCTGCGGCACCGACGACAGCAGGAAGATGCTGAACGTGTTGCGCAGCGCGACCCAGAAGTCGGCCTGCGACAGGATCCAGATGTACTGGTCGAAGCCGACGAACGTGCCGGAGTTGCGGACGAGGTCCCACTCCTGGAACGAGATGACCGCCGTGTAGACGATCGGGAAGAGTCCCACGATCGCGAACAGGATGAAGAACGGCGAGATGTAGAGGTAGGGCGAGACCTTCAGGTCCCAGCGGCTCATGCGATGGGAGAAGGACAGCACGCGCGGCGCGCGTTCGGGCTTGGGCCGATCGTCCGGCCCCGATGCCGTGGGGCGGGTTGCGGTCGAGGTCACCGGGGGGCTCCGATCCGGGTGGAGAGTGGGCGCTGGAGGCGGAGTGCGTGCGGGCCGCGGGGACCCGCACGCACTCCACTGGTGATGTCAGATCACGTCCGGCGAGCGGACACGATCGTCATCGTCGACCGATCAGAATGCTTCGACTTCGGCGACGTAGGTGTCCCACGAGGTCTGCGCGTCCTCGACACCGTCGAAGACTCGCGTGATGGCGTCCTGCAGCGCGGTGTTGTACTTGAAGTAGTCCGCGCTCTTGTACGGCGTGACCGTGATCGCCTCGGAGCGGTCGGCGAAGATCGAGCCGGTCGGGGCGTCGGCGTAGTACTCGTTGGTCGAGTCCGTGATCGACGGAGCGGCCTGCGCGTCGACCGCGCTCGGGAACGCGCCGACGTTGACGAAGGTCTTCTCCTGCTGCTCGGGAGCGGTCAGCCAGTCGGCGAGGGCGAGAGCCGCCTCGACGTTCTTGCCGTTCGCCGGGACGGTCAGGTACGAGCCGCCCCAGTTGCCGCCGCCGTTGGGGAACGCGTTCGCGATCTCCCAGCCGGTGACCTCGGGTGCGTTGCCCGAGATGATGCCGAGCATCCACGGCGGGCACAGCATGGCAGCGAATTCACCGTTGGCCATCGAGGCGTTCCAGTCGTCCGACCACTGGCCCGAGTAGGCCGAGTTCGGGATGCCGCGCTCGACGACGAGGTTGTAGGCCGCCTCGATCTCCGGGTTGGAGGTCGCGACCACGGTGCCGTCGGGCTCGTCGTACGGGAACTCGACCTGGTTGACGATGCCCTGGAACGCCGAGTTGGCGGAGTCGAGCATCGGCTTGCCGGTCGCAGCCTTGTACTGGTCGGCCAGGTCGAAGAAGGTGTCCCAGTCGCCGTCGATCGCCGAGGCGACCTCGTCCGGCGTCGAGGGCAGGCCGGCGGCGGCGAACAGGTCGGCGCGGTAGCAGACCGCCTGCGGTCCGATGTCGGTGCCGAAGCCCACGAGACGCCCATCGGCATCCGTCGCCGCCTCTTCCTTCCATTCGACCCAGCGGCCCTTGGCGCTGTCGGGCACCTCGGCGAGCAGGTCGGAGTACTGCATGGCCTCGGCGAACCAGTCGACCTCGACGGCCTCGATGTCGGCGAGGCCTTCCTTGCCGAGCTTCGCGAAGAAGTTCGTACGGGCGTCGTCGGTGATGGCCGCCTTGTTGTGGACGATCTTCACGTTCGGGTTCTCGTCCATGTACTCCTGGAGGAGTTCATCGTCGTAGCCGAAGTCGTTGAAGGTCGCCAGGGTCAGCGTGATCTCGCCGTCTTCGCTGCCGGCGTCGTCGTTGCCGTTGCCGCCGGCGCAGCCGGCGAGGACGATGGCGGAAGCCGAGAATGCGGCGATTGCCACAGCGCTTCTGCGGAAGGCGCGTGCGTTCACTGTCACTCCTTTGTGTTGTCAGGGTCGTGTGTGTTGCAGGATCGGCTCGGAGGGATCCTCGCCGGTTGGTGTGTTCGTGGGAGCGTTCCCATCGATCGAGACGCCACGCTACGGGAGCGCTCCCACGAAGTCAAGGGAGCGCTCCCACGGTTTGATCACGGTTGCGTCACGAGCTCTGCGGCAGGCGGTCGATACGACGGATGCCGGGGCCCGTAGACTGGAGGAGACCCCTGCCCGCGACATCCGGCGTTTCGACTCCTCGCTGCGCTCGTCGCTCAACGACCGATAGCTGCGGCCCGCGGCCGCCAGGAGGATTCGGATGCCCACCATCGTCGTCGACGTCATGCCCAAGGCCGAGCTTCTGGACCCGCAGGGGAAGGCCGTCTCGGGCGCATTCGCCCGGCTCGGGGTCTCCGACTTCAGCGCGGTGCGCATCGGCAAGCGGTTCGAGCTCACCGTCGAGGGCGAGGTCACCGACGAGGTGCTCGCCGAGGCGCAGCGCATCGCCGACGAGATCCTGTCGAACGCGGTGATCGAGGACGTCGTGGGCATCGAGGTCGTGGAATGACCGCCCGCATCGGGGTCATCACCTTCCCCGGGTCGCTCGACGACCGCGACGCTCAGCGCGCGATCGAGATCGCCGGCGGCGAGCCCGTCGCGCTCTGGCACGGCTCGCACGACCTCGACGGCGTCGACGGACTCGTGCTGCCGGGCGGCTTCAGCTACGGCGACTACCTGCGCGCAGGCGCGATCGCGGCGCTCGCGCCGATCATGTCGGAGGTGAAGGATGCCGCAGCGCAGGGCATGCCCATCCTCGGCATCTGCAACGGCTTCCAGATGCTCGTCGAGGCGCACCTGCTCCCCGGCGGCCTGATCCGCAACGCGCACCAGCAGTTCATCCGCCGCGACCAGCGCCTCCGCGTCGAGAACAACGACACGGCATGGACGCACGAATTCGCCTCCGGCCAGGAGATCGTGATCCCGCTGAAGAACGCCGACGGCGGTTACATCGCCTCCGAGAACGAGCTCGATCGCCTCGAGGGCGAGGGTCTCGTGGTGTTCCGGTACGTCGGGGTGAACCCCAACGGATCGCTCCGCGACATCGCCGGCATCGCCAATGAGCGCGGCAACGTGGTCGGCCTCATGCCCCACCCCGAGCACGCGGTCGAGCCGGGCTTCGGTCCCGACACCGCGGCTGCCATGCGGTCGGGCGTCGACGGCCTGTCGTTCTTCACCTCGGCCATCGCGGCCGTGGTGGCACAGGCCGCCTGACCACCGGCATCCGCCGGCGAGCGACCGGAAGCGCGCGCGTCAGACGGTGCCCGCCGGCGGCCACACGCCGATGATGAGCGCCATCACGACGATCGTCACGAGCTCGTGCGCGATGTTCAGCACCGTCAGCGAGGACGGCCGGCCCTCGAAGGCGTCGTGCGTGATGAACCTCGCCGCAGTGAAGCCGGCCCACAGGATGACGCCGGTCACCAGCGCCGACCAGAGGTAGCTGCCGCCGTAGAAGTGCCACGCGATCGAGGAGGCGCCGGCGAGCACCCACGCGGTCACGAAGCTGACGACGACGGTCACGACGATCGGCACGACGGCGGTCGCTCCGGGCCGGTCCATGTCGACGTTCGCGAGCTTCGCCCATCGGGTGCCGAACACCTTCGGGGTGTACCAGATGGAGCCGACGACCATGCTCGACGCCGTCGCGATGAGCACCGCCCAGTAGTTGATCTCGGGAACCACGTCCGCCTCCTCTTTCCGGGGCGCCGCTCGGACCGCGGTGTCCGCTGGGCGAGAGCGTAGCGCCGTCCGGCGACGCCGGCCCGTCGCCTCGCCGGTAGCGTGGATGGTGTGAGCAGTGACATCCGCACCCTCGTCGTCAGCGTCCCGACCGAACAACTCGCCGCAGATCTCGGGGAGCCCCCCGCCGGCGTCGAGCTGGTGGTGTGGCCGATGGACGGCCCCGCCCCGCGCGACCGGTTCGACATCGTCGTGCCGCCGTACATGTCGATGGCGCGCGTGCTCGAGCGCCTCGAGGGCGTCGACGTCGGTCTCGTGCAGGGTCAGTCGATCGGCTTCGACGGCGTCGCCGACATCCTTCCCGCGGGCCTGCGCTTCGCCAACGCGGCATCCGTGCACGAGACCTCCACGGCCGAACTGGCCGTGGGCCTCGCGATCGCGGCGCAGCGGCACATCGACGCGTTCGCGGTCGACACCGCGGCGGGGCGCTGGGCGCCCGTCTTCGCGCAGAGCCTCGCCGACCGCCGCGTGCTGCTGCTCGGCTACGGCGGCGTGGGCAAGGCGGTCGCCGCGCGCCTCGCGCCGTTCGAGGTGGAGCTCACGGCGGTGGCCTCCCGCGCCCGCGACGAGGACGGCGCGCACGGCGTGGACCATGTGCACGGGGTGGACGAGCTGCCCGAACTGCTCCCCCGCGCCGAGATCGTGATCCTGACGCTGCCCGGCGGCGACGCCACCCGGCACATCGTGGACGATGCGTTCCTGGCCGCGCTGCCCGACGGCGCGCTCATCGTCAACGTCGGGCGCGGCTCGCTCATCGACACCGAGGCGCTCGTCGACCACATCCGTCGCGGACGGATCCGCGCCGCGCTCGACGTGACCGACCCCGAGCCGCTTCCGGACGGGCACCCGCTGTGGAGCCTTCCCGGCGTGCTCATCGCGCCGCATGTCGGCGGCGCCTCGAGTGCGATGCGCCCCCGCGTCGCGAAGCTGGTGCGCACGCAGATCGAGCGCCTCGTCGCCGGCGAGCCGCCGATCAACGTCGTCCTCGGCGACTGAAGCGGGCACCCCCGGTCGTTGAGCGAGACGAAACGCGCGGGAACCCCCGGTCGTTGAGCGAGCGAGGAACGAGCGAGACGAAACGCGCCGCACCCGGCGCAGCGGCACAGCTGGAGGCGCTTCGTCTCGGTCGCTGGCGCTCCCTCCCTCAACGACCGGTCCATTGCCCCGGTCGTTGAGCGAGCGAGGAACGAGCGAGACGAAACGCGCCGCACCCGGCGCAGCGGCATGGCTGGAGGCGCTTCGTCTCGGTCGCTGGCGCTCCCTCCCTCGACGACCGGTGGTGCGACGTGTTCGACTCGCTCAACGACCGGTGAGCGGGCGCTCCGCGTGTCGTCACCGGTGGTCGATGTCGGCGCCCGACCAGAGATCGCTGCACTCGACCTCGACCACGCCCTGGGTGACGAGATACGGTCGTGCGCCGCGGTCACCATCCAGCGCGGCGCACAGCGCGGCGAAGTGCGAGCGGGTGATCCCCGCGGGATGCCCAGGCACGCCGCCATAGACGGCCTGAACGAGGGGCGCTTCCCGACGAAGCGTCGCAATCACTCGACGAACGACGGATGCCGGCGCATCGGGAGCGTCGACGGGCATCACGACGACGGCGTCGAACGCCGCAGCAGCCGTGAACCCCGGATCAGCGGATGCCGCACCCTCCGCGCTGTGCCGGGCTCCCTGGGCCGCTCGGAGTGCCGCCCGCAGAGACGCCGAGAGTCCGTCGGCCCAGTCGCCCGCCTCGACCACCCCGGCGTCGTCCGGCACGAGTGCGGCGACCTCGTCGCCGCGCGCACCGACGACGACCAGCACCTCGTCGCAGCCTCCCTCCCGAAGCGTGCGGACCGCTCGAGCGACCCAGGGCTCGCCGTCCGCCGTGCGCGCAAGACCCTTCGGCGACCCGTATCGGGTCCCGGCGCCCGCCGCCAGCACGACTCCGCAGATGCGCACGACTCCGCCTACCTCGGATGGGATGCCGCGGCGGCGCCGCGGGCGTTTCCTGAGCGTAGTGCGCCCGAAACACGGCGGGCCTAGCGTGTGCGCATGCTCGAACGCGCGCGCGACCTGCTGCCTCTGCTGCGGCGTGGCGCGCCTGTCGCCGCCGTGACCGTCACCCGGGTGGCGCGGAGCGCCCCTCGCGGCCCGGGCGCCACCATAGCCGTGACCGCAGACGGGAGCGTGCTCGGGTCGATCTCCGGCGGCTGCGTGGAAGGCGACGCGGTGGTGCTGGCGCACGGTGCGCGCGTGGGGGACAGACCCCTGACGGCGCGGCTCGGGTTCTCGGACGACGCCGCCCATGCCGCCGGCCTCGCCTGCGGGGGAAGCGTCGACGTGGCCGCCTACGCGGTGTCGCCCGAGCCCGCCGTGATCGCAGCCCTCGAGTCGGTCGTCGCCGGCCGCGGAGTCACCGTCGGCATCGTGCTGGCAGGACCGCGCGCAGGCACGGTGCTCGACGAGACCGCGCTGCGCGTCGCTGTCGCCGGCACCATGCCCGGCGTGCCCGCGCCGCGCTCAGCGGTCGCCGGCGGCGACCGTCGCCGTGGCGAGGTCCCGGAGATCGGCGACCTGATCTCCCGCCGGGAGACAGCCGTGCTCGCGACTGCACAGGACGGCCACGACGTGCTCGTCCTCTCGCACGCACCGGCGCCCCGGCTCATCATCGTCGGCGCCGGCGAGCACGCCGCTGCTCTGTGCCGCGTCGCGGCCGCGGCGGGTTTCGCCGTCACGGTGTGCGACGTCTGGGAGGCCCTCGTCACGCGTGAGCGGTTCCCCGCCGCGACCGAACTGGTCGCGGCGATCCCTCACGAGCATCTCGCCGGGCTCGACGTCGCGGCGCTCGACGCCCGGACCGCGGTGTGCGTGCTCACCCACGACGAGCGCGTGGACGCGCCGGCCCTCGCAGCGGCGCTGTCGCTGCCGATCGGGTTCGTCGGGGCGATGGGTGCCCGGGGCACGGTCGCGCGCCGCGCCGAGCTGCTGCGCGAGTCCGGGGTCGACGAGGCCGACATCGCGCGGATCCGTGCGCCGCTCGGCCTCGATCTCGGCGGCGCATCGCCCGACGAGACGGCGATCTCGGTCCTCGCCGAGATCGTCGCCGCCCGTCACGGCGGATCGGGGCTGCCCCTGCGCGAGCGGAGCGGATCGCTCCACCGCCGCACCCCCGCGACAACGGCCGACGCGCCGACCGGCTCGGCCGCGACCTCGGGCTGCGGCATCCCACTTCAGGCAGGAGCCTCATGACCCGCACCGTCATCGAGAACGCGCATGTCGCGACCGTCGACGCCGTCGGCGCCGAGTACGCCGGCGGCCACGTCGTGATGGAGGGCGGACGGATCGTCGCGGTCGGCGCCGGGCGCGCGCCCGACCCCCTGCGCGAGGGCGCCGAGCTCGTCGACGCGCGCGGATGCCTCGTGACCCCGGGCCTCATCAACACCCACCACCACCTGTACCAGTGGCTCACGCGCGGGTACGCCCAGGATTCGATCCTGTTCGACTGGCTGACGGCGCTGTACCCGCTCTGGGCGCGCATCGATGCGGACCTCACCGGAGCCGGGGCGGCGGGAGCGATGGCCGTCCTCGCCAGGTCGGGCTGCACGACGGTCGGCGACCACCATTACGTCTTCCCGCACGGATCGGGCGACATCGTCGGCGCGCTCGTCGAGTCCGCGTCGACCGTCGGAGTGCGGCTGCACGCCACGCGCGGGTCGATGGATCTGGGCCGCTCGCAGGGCGGGCTCCCGCCCGACTTCGCGGTGGAGACGACGGATGCCGCCCTGCGGGCGTCGCAGGAGGCGGTCGAGCGCTACCACGACCCCTCGTTCGACGCGATGGTGCGGATCGCGATCGCGCCGTGCTCGCCGTTCTCGGTCACCGCCGACCTGCTGCGGGAGTCGGCGGTGCTGGCCCGGTCGCTCGGTGTCCGACTGCACACGCACGCCTCGGAGACCGTCGAGGAGGACGCCTACTGCATCGAGCACTTCGGCCGCACCCCGACGCAGCACCTCGAAGAGCTCGGGTGGCTGGGCGATGACGTGTGGATGGCGCACGGCGTGCACCTCGACGCCCCCGCGATCGAGCGATACGCCGCGACCGGCACGGGGGTCGCGCACTGCCCCTCGTCGAACGCGCGGCTCGCCGCCGGCATCGCGCCGGTGCGGGCGCTGCTCGATGCCGGCGTGCCGGTCGGGCTGGGTGTGGACGGCTCCGCGTCGAACGAGTCGGGACAGCTCGGCGCCGAGATCCGCGAAGCGGTGCTCATGAACCGCCTCCGCACCGGATCGGAGTCCATGAGCGTGCGCGACGGCCTGCGCATCGCGACGATGGGCGGCGCGCGGGTGCTCGGCAGGCAGCAGGAGATCGGCTCCCTCGAGCCCGGCAAGCTCGCCGACGTCGCGGTGTGGCAGGTCGATCGCGTCGAGCACGCGGGCATCCTCGATCCGGTCGCCGCACTCGGCCTCGGGGCGCTGCCGCCGCTGAAGCGCCTGTACGTCGGCGGCAGGGCGGTGGTCGAGGACGCGACGCTCGTCACGGCCGACGAAGCGCGCCTCGCGCGCGAGGTCGCCGCGGCATCCGTGGCCCTCGCGGAGCGGCTCTGACCGGCGACGCCCACGGCGACCCGGCGCCCGGGCGGCGACTGCCGCATGCCCGCAATCGAGCGAAACACCGTGGAAACCGCAGGTTGCTTGACTGGCGGACCAGCGGCCTCCGACGCGTCGAGTCGAGGGTGGCCGGCCGTCACAGCGGAAGGAGACGCGCGTGGACCTGACCTCGGTCACCTCGTACCGCCGGGCGCGTTCGCGCCGCGACCTGCGGCTGGCTCCGGGCGAGACGCTCCTCGCGGGCGGCACCTGGCTCATGAGCGAGCCGCAGCCGCACACGACGGGTTTCGTCGACCTCACGACCATGGGGTGGCCCGCACTCGAAGTCGCCGCGGACGGCCTCCGCATCGGCGCGACCTGCACGATCGCGCACCTCGTCGCATGGGCCGAGGGCCGCGGCGAGGTGAGCGTGCCGCACGCATGGGCCGCGGCATCCGTCATCCCCGACGCCGCGAAGGCGCTGCTCGCGTCGTTCAAGATCTGGAACACCGCGACCGTCGGCGGCAACGTGTGCCGGTCGTTCGCCGCGGGAGCGATGATCTCGCTCGCCGTCGCCCTCGACGGCACGGCCGAGGTCTGGCCGCCCGGCGGCGGCTCGCGCACGATCGCCGTGGCCGACCTCGTGACGGGCAACGGCGAGAACGCGCTCGCGCCGGGCGAGGTGCTGCGGGCGATCGACCTTCCCGCCCGCGCGCTGCGTTCGCGCGTGCTGCTGCGAAAGATCGCGCTCGCCGAGCACGGGCGCTCCGGCGCGGTCGTCACCGGCAGGATCGACGACGACGGCGGGTGCGTCTTCACCGTCACGGCGGCGACGGTGCGTCCGGCTGTCTTCCGCTTCGCCGAGGTTCCGGATGCCGCGGCCCTCGCTGCGGCCGTGCACGACACCCCCGGCTACTACTCCGATCCGCTCGGCTCGGCCGACTGGCGCCGCGGGGTGAGCGCCGTGCTGGCGCGGCGCATCCGGGACGAGCTGGTGCGACAGGAGCGGGCCGCATGAGATTCGAGGTCAACGGGGAGCCGCTCGAGGCGGAGCCGCGCGCCGGGCAGTGCCTGCGGACGCTGCTGCGCGAGAGCGGGCACCACGAGGTCAAGAAGGGCTGCGACGCCGGGGACTGCGGCGCGTGCAGCGTGATCCTCGACGGCGTCCCCGTGCACTCCTGCATCATCCCGGCGGTGCGGGTCGAAGGCGCCTCCGTCACGACGGCTGCCGCCCTCGCCGACGGCGACGACCTGCACCCGGTGCAGGAGTCGCTCGTCGAGCACTTCGGCTTCCAGTGCGGGTTCTGCACCCCGGGCGTGGCAGTGACCGCCTCGACACTCACCGCCGACGACCTCCCCGACCT
This sequence comes from Microbacterium sp. ZW CA_36, assembly GCF_044987475.1. NCBI lineage: Bacteria > Bacillati > Actinomycetota > Actinomycetes > Micrococcales > Microbacteriaceae > Microbacterium > Microbacterium sp. ZW CA_36. The sequence continues at coordinate 49,034 of NZ_JBJDRL010000016.1, read as the reverse complement.
CGACCGCCGGATGAAGGGCAACCTCTGCCGGTGCACCGGGTACCGGCCGATCCGCGACGCCATCGAGGCGTCGGTGCTCGGCCCCGTGCGCGAGACCGGCGGCGCGGCCGCCGAGCCGGTCGAAGGACGCGTCGGGCAGTCGGTGCGGCCGGAGCCGAGCCGCAGGATCGTGCAGGGGCTCGAGCCGTACACGTTCGACACCGACGTGTCGGACGCGCTCGTCCTGCGGGTCGTCGGATCGCCTCACGCCCACGCGCGCATCGTCGCGATCGACACCACGGCGGCGAGCGCGGTACCGGGCGTGATCGCGGTGTTCACGCACGAGAACGCCACCGCCCGCCGGTTCTCGACGGCGCGGCACGAGCACCGCGAGGACGACCCCGACGACACCCGCATCCTCGACGACGTCATGCGCTTCGTCGGACAGCGGGTCGCGGCGGTGGTCGCCGAGACGGCGGAGGCCGCCGACGCGGCCTGCCGCCTGGTCGCGGTCCAGTACGACCTGCTCGAAGCGGTCTTCGACCCCGAGGAAGCACGGCGTCCCGGCGCACCCGTGCTGCACCCCGACCGGACCGTCGAGGACCGCGTGGCCGAGGCATCCCGCAATGTGCTGGCGACGCTCCACGACGGCATCGGCGGCGACGTGGACACGGCCCTCGCGTCGAGCGCCGTGACGGTGTCGGGCACCTGGCGCACCAGCCGCGTGTCGCACGCGCAGCTCGAGACCCACGGCGCGATCGGCCGCATGGACGCGGAGGGCCGGCTGGTCATCCGATCCAGCACCCAGGTGCCGTTCCTCGTGCGCGACGAGCTGGCGCGCCTGTTCGAGCTGCCGCGCCAGCGCATCCGCGTGCACGCGGCGCGCGTGGGCGGCGGCTTCGGCGGCAAGCAGGAGATGTTCGCCGAAGACCTGGTCGCTCTCGCGGTGCTGCGCACCGGACGCCCGGTCGCGTACGAGTTCACCCGCGCCGACGAGTTCCGTCGCGCCTCGGTGCGGCATCCGTTCCGTGTCGCAGTGACGCTCGGGGCGACGGCGGAGGGCGTGCTCACGGCCATCAAGCTCGATGTGCTGAGCGACACCGGCGCGTACGGCAACCACGGCATCGGCGTGATGTTCCACGGCTGCGCCGAGTCGATCAACGTCTACCGCTGTCCCGTCAAGCGCGTCGACGCGGAGGTCGTCTACACGAACAACGTGCCGTCGGGCGCGTTCCGCGGGTACGGGCTCGGCCAGGTGATCCTCGGCGTGGAGTCAGCGCTCGACATGCTCGCCGAGCGACTCGGCATCGACCCGTTCGACCTCCGTCGCCGCAACGCCGTGCGCGAGGGCGATCCGCTGCTCACCGTGCACGACGAGCACGATGAAGACCTCGTGTGGGGCAGCTACGGACTCGACCAGTGCCTCGATCTCGCGCAGGATGCGCTCGGCCGCGGGAACGGCGTCGACGCGCCCGACGGCTGGCTCGTCGGGGAGGGCATGGCCCTGTCGTTCATCGCCGCCATGGCTCCCGGCGGCCACCACGCGCACACGTCGGCCACCCTGCGCACGGACGGCACGATCGCCCTCGCGGTCGGCACCGCCGAGTTCGGCAACGGCACCAGCACCGTGATGCGCCAGATCGGCGCGACCGTGCTCGAGGCCTCCGCCGAGCGCATCGTGCTGCGGGGCGCCGACACCGACCTCGTCCCGTACGACACCGGCGCGTTCGCGTCGGCCGGGGTGACGGGCGCGGGCAAGGCGCTCACGGCCGCATGCCGCCAGCTGAAGACGCGCATGCTCGACACCGCCCGCCGGGTCACCGGAGCGGATGCCGCACAGCTGGCTCCCGGCGGCGTGCAGGCGGGCGGCCGCCTCGTGCCGTACGCCGATCTCGTGCGCGCCGCCGCGCCCGCGCACCGCACCGTCGACGGCATCGTCGGCACCGGCAGCGAGCACGGTGACGAGCGCAGCCTGTCGTTCAACGTGCACGCCGTGCGTGTGGCCGTCGACCCCGAGACCGGCACCGTGCGGGTGCTGCAGTCGGTCCAGTCGGCCGATGCGGGATTCGTGATGAACCCCGCGCAGTGCCGCGGCCAGATCGAGGGCGGCGCGGCGCAGGGGCTCGGCAGCGCACTCTACGAGGAGGTCCTGGTCGATGAGACCGGGGCGGTCGCCAATCCCGCGTTCCGGCTCTACCGCGTCCCGCAGTTCGCCGACGTCCCGATCACAGAGGTGCTGCTCGCCGACACCCACGACTCCGTCGGGCCCTTCGGCGCGAAGTCGATGAGCGAGTCGCCGTACAACCCCGTCGCGGCTGCGGTCGGCAACGCGATCGCCCGCGCGGTGGGCGGTCGTCCGTACCACCAGCCGTTCACCCGTGAGCGGGTGTGGCGCCTGCTGCAGGAGCGCGGAGCGCAAGCCGCACCCGTGGCGGCAGCGGCATCCGCGCTGCCCTGATCCACCGCCGCACAGCCGCCGTCGCGCGTCCCGACGCCTCGTCACAACCCGGAAACACCAGGGGGCACGAGGCGAAACGTGCACCCCATAGCGTCGCTCAGATCACACTGCATCAGAAGGGGAGCCACACCCGATGGCACGACACAGCAACCTGAGCCGGCCGCGCCGGCTCGCGGCCGCCGCGGCCGCATTCGTCGGAGCCGCCCTCGTCCTCGCCGGCTGCGCATCGGGCGGTTCCACGCCCGCCGCGGGCGGCGGCGAAGAGGCGGCGTCGTACGGCGAGATCAGCGTCCAGTACTCGTGGATCAAGAACGAGGAGTTCGCGGGCGAGTTCTACGCCTACGAGAACGGCTACTACGACGAGGCCGGCTTCGACGACGTGATCGGCATCTCCGGTCCCGACACGGGCGTGGCCAAGCTGCTGTCCGGAACGGTGCAGGTCGCCCTCAGCGACGCGGCTTCGATCGGCGCCGCGATCGCCGAGGAGGAGGCGCCCCTCAAGATCATCGGCGCGACGTTCCAGAAGAACCCGTTCACGATCCTCTCGCTCGCCGACGGCGGGAACATCACGACGCCCGAAGACCTCGTGGGGAAGACCATCGGCGTCCAGGACTCGAACGCCTCGGTGTTCGCCGCCCTCCTCAACGCCAACGGCATCGACCCGGCCGACGTCACGGTGGTGCCGGTCGACTTCGACCCGACGCCGCTGATGAACGGCGAGGTGGACGGCTTCATGGCGTACCTGACCAACGAGGCCCTCACGGTCGAGCTCGCCGGCTACGAGATCACGAACCTCTCGTACGCCGACAACGGCGTGCCGTACGTCGCCGAGACCTTCAGCGTCACCGACCAGTACCTCGCCGAGAACAAGGAGCTGCTCAAGGCGTTCCTCATCGCCGAGATCAAGGGCTGGACCGACGTGTTCACGGAGTCGACCGACGACACCGTCTCGCTCATCGAGACGTACTACAACCAGGCGGCCTCCGAGTCGGAGGACGGCCTCGAGGCCGTGTTCGGAGCCCTCGACCCGGTCAAGACCGGCAAGGGCCTCGAAGCCGAGAAGCTGCTCATCTCGACCGAGGAGACCGAGGCCAACGGCCTGTTCACGATCTCGGACGACCTGAAGGAGCAGACCGTCGCCTCGCTCGCTGCGGCCGGCTGGGACGTGTCGGTGGACGACCTCTTCGACACGACGATCATCGACGAGATCTACGAAGAGAATCCCGAGCTCAAGGACTACCTGCCGTAGTCCTCCTCTGATCAGAGAGCATCATGACCGACACGCACCTGAACGGCACCCGCACGACGGATGCCGCGGTCACCGCACCGCCGGCGGGGCAGACCCCGCCGGCGGTGCCGGCCTCGGGCTCCGGCATCCGCATCGACGGACTCAGCAAGACGTTCCAGACGGGTCGCGGAAAGACCGTGACCGCCCTGCAGGACACCCACCTGCACACCGACAAGGGCTCGTTCCTGGCTCTGCTCGGTCCCTCGGGCTGCGGGAAGTCGACGATCCTGCGCATCCTCGCCGACCTCGAGACACCGACCGGCGGCGAGGTCTTCGTCGACGGCAAGACTCCGGCCCAGCTGCGTCGCGACAGCGAGCTCGGCATCGCGTTCCAGGACCACGCGCTGCTGCCGTGGCGGTCGGTCTCGGCGAACATCAGACTGGTCTTCGAGATCGCCGGCCGCCGCGTCGACAAGGCGTACATCGACGAGCTCATCGCCCTGGTGGGCCTGACCGGCTTCGAGAAGGCCAAGCCCGCGCAGCTGTCGGGCGGCATGCGACAGCGCGTGTCGATCGCCCGGGCGCTCGCCCTGAAGCCCTCCGTGCTCCTCCTCGACGAGCCGTTCGGCGCGCTCGACGACATGACCCGTCAGAACCTCAACCTCGAGCTGCTGCGCATCTGGACCGAGAAGCCCGCGACGACGCTGCTGGTGACCCACGGCATCGCGGAGGCGATCTTCCTCTCCGACCGCGTGGCGGTGATGTCGCCGCGACCCGGCCGCATCAAGGAGATCATCGACGTCGACCTGCCGCATCCTCGCACGCCCGACATGCAGCGCTCCCCCGAGTTCCACGAGCTCGTCGACCGCGCCTCCGAGCTGCTCTTCGGCGCCGACGGCCGCGCCGCCGCGGAGTCCTGATGCGCGGGCGCGGCATCCCCGGGTGGCTCGCGGGCGTCATCGGCGCCGTGGCGCTGATCGCGGCGTGGTGGCTGTTCTCCGTGACGATCTTCCAGCCGCCGCCGGGGACGACGTTCACTCCCGTGCCGCCGCCGTTCGTCGTGTTCCAGACGATCTGGCAGGACGGTCTCGCCGCGTACTGGAGCGTCTTCCAGGTGACGGTGACCGAGGCCCTCATCGGGTACGCGTGGGGCAACGCCCTCGCACTGCTGCTCGCGGCGACGGTGCTGCTGGCCCCCCGCATCGAGACCGTCGTCGTGCAGATCGCGGTCGTGAGCTACTGCCTGCCCGTCGTCGCCGTCGGCGGCATCGCCATCGTGGTGCTGGGCGGCGCGAAGCGCGCCGGAGACCCGAGCGCGACCGCGATCTTCCTCGCGGCGCTCGCGGTGTTCTTCACCACCGTCGTGGGGGCGCTGCTCGGGTTCCGCTCCTCCGATCGCGCCAGCCTCGACGTCGTGCGCGTCTACGGCGGATCGCGGTTCACGCAGCTGCGCAAGGTGCGGCTCATCGCGGCGCTGCCCGCCATCCTCAACGCCCTGCAGATCGCGGTTCCGTCCGCCTTCCTCGGAGCGATCCTCGGCGAGTACATGGGGGGCACCGACCGCGGCGTCGGCATCACGCTCATCCGGCTGCAGGGCGACCTCGACTCGGCACGCGTGTGGGCGGTGTTCCTGCTGTCGGCGATCGTCGCGCTCATCGGCTACGCGCTCGTCGGGCTGATCTCGCGCGCGGTCACGCCATGGGTGTCCGGAAGGGCGGTGGCGGCATGAGCACCACGACAGACACGTCCGCACCTGGCGACGCCATGACGTCCGCCGCCCCGCCCGCCCCACCGGGTGCGGCCGCCGCGCGGGCGGGCGCGATCTCGCGCACCATCGGCAGGTCGCTGCTCAACGCCCTGCTGACCTTCGTCATCGTGCTCGCGCTGTGGTGGGCTGTCGTGAATCTCACGGGCATCTCGCCCTACGTCGCGAAGGGCCCCGCCGACGTCTGGGAGTTCTTCTTCACCTCGGAGGAGGCGGCTCAGAACCGCGCCGAGATGATGCCGCTCCTCGCGCAGACACTCTCCGACGCGGCCCTCGGGTTCGTCGTCGGCATGGTGGTCGCCCTGGTCCTCGCGCTCGCGTTCTCGCTGTCGCGCTCCGTGGAGATGGGCGTCATGCCGCTCGCGCTGCTCCTGCGGTCGGTGCCGCTCGTCGCGATCGCCCCCGTGATCATCCTCATCACGGGACGCGGGACCGCGGCATCCGTCGCCGTCATCGGCTCGATCGTGGTGCTCTTCCCGGCCCTCGCGTCGATGATGTTCGGGCTGAGCCGGGCCTCGAAGGAGAGCCTCGACGTGGTTCACGTCTACGGCGGCGGCCGGGCGACCCAGCTGCGCAAAGTCAACGTGCCCGGAGCCCTCCCCTCGCTCTTCGCCGCGGCGCGCGTCTCGGTGCCGGGCGCCGTCACCGGTGCGCTCCTCGCGGAGTGGCTGTCGACCGGTCAGGGCATCGGCGGCATGATCCAGAAGTTCAGCGCGTCCGCCCGCTTCGACGAGCTGTGGGCGTCGGTCGCGCTCATCACGATCATCACGCTGCTGCTCTACAACGTCGTGCAGGTGATCGAGAACATCGTGCTCGCACGCATGGGCATGACGACCTCGAGTCGCTGAGGACGCCGGAGCACGTCCGTCGAGTCAGCGGTCGGCGGCGAGCTGCAGCACCGCCTCGGCGAGCGCCTGGATGCCGCGCGCGACGTCACCGGCCGACACCGACTCGTCGGGGTGATGGCTGATGCCGTCAGGGTTGCGCAGGAACAGCATGCCCACCCCGGTGATCGCGCCGATCGCCATGGCGTCGTGACCGGCGCGACTGAAGATCACGGCGGGGTCGTCCGCATCCGCCGGCAGCGTCGACGCGATGCCTTCGCGCACCACGTCCTGCAGGAGCGGATCGCAGAAGACAGCAGGCGCCGAGTGCACTTCCCGCGCCGTCCACCGCAGACCACGCCGGCCCATGATCGCGTCCAGCTCCCTCTCGATCTCGAGCCACACGCGGTCCCGCGACCCGTCGAACTCGCCGCGCAGGTCGAGGGACAGGTGCGCCTCGCCCGGCACCACGTTCACGGCCCCCGGATACGCCTCGAACTGCCCGACGGTGCCGATGATGTGATGCTCGGCGCGGCAGATCCGCTCGACGGCGAGCGCCGCCTCGGATGCTCCGAGCAGCGCGTCGCGGCGCATGTCGTACGGCGTGCCGCCGGCGTGCCGGGACTCGCCCTCGACCACGAGCTGGAAGCGTCGCGCAGAGGCGATCGACGACACCACCGCCAGCGACTCGCCCCGTCGGTCGAGCTCGGGGCCCTGCTCGATGTGCGCCTCGAGATACCCCACCAGCTCGGCGGGGTGCCGGGCGGCCTCGCCGACGCGTCCGGGGTCGAGCCCGAACTCCAGGAACGCCTCCCGCAGCGTCGTGCCGTCGGCATCCGTCAAGTTCCACCAGTCGGGGTCCCAGCGCCCGGCGACGGCGGACGAGCCCAGCAGCGCCTTGCCGAAGCGCGTGCCCTCCTCGTCCGAGAACGCGACGACCTCCAGCGCGAAGGGGAGCGCGATCCCGGATGCCGTGCCCTCGGTGTGCGGCGCGCGGAGCAGGCGCACCACCTCGAGGGCCATCAGCACGCCGGCGATCCCGTCGAACCGGCCGGCGTCGGGCACGGTGTCGAGGTGCGAGCCGAGCATGAGCGCCGGCGCGTCGGGATCGGGCCCGGTCGCCCGCAGCGGGTCGATGCGCCCCACCTGGTTGCCGGCGGCGTCCTGCCGGGTCGTCAGGCCGGCCTCGCGCATCCACTCCGCGGCGAGGCGGTTCACGCGGGCGTGCTCGGGCGAGAGGTAGACGCGCTCGATCGCCCCCGTGGTGGCCGACACCCGTGCGAGCTCGTCGCACCGCGCCATCACCCGGCGGGTGGCAGCCGCGATGCGATCGCGCTCGATTCCGGCGAGGCGAGCGGTCATGCCCGTGCTGCTCGGTGGACGTCGGCCGCGGCATCCGTCCCGCCGCCCGTGGGCACCGCCGCGCCGAACCGGCGCAGCACCGCCTCGAGCGCGGCGAGGGTGGTGAGCACGGCGTCCTCGCGGGCGTTGTAGCCCATCGTGCCGATGCGCCACACCCGGCCGTGGAGCGGACCGAACGACGTGCCGATCTCGATGCCGAAGTCCTGCAGCAGCGCGGACCGCGCGGCGTCGCCCGGCACGCCGGCCGGGATCTCGACCGCCACCACGTTGTTCATCTTGTGCGCGACGTCGCCGAACACCGCGAGGCCGAGCCCCTGCACGCCGGCCAGCATCGCCGCCCCCGCGACACGGTGCCGCTCGATGACGGCGTCGCGCCCCTCGAGCAGCAGCACCCGGGCGCATTCGCGCGCGGCGTAGAGCATGGAGGTCGCCTCGGTGTGGTGGTTGAGGCGCCGCGGTCCCCAGTAGTCGAGGATCATGCCGAGGTCGAAGTAGTTCGAGCGCACGAAATCGGCGGCATCGGGGTCGCCCTCCTCCCGGATCCCGGCCTCGACGCGCCCGCGGGAGCGGATCACCTCGACCGCGCGCTCCGACAGCGTGATCGGCGCCGAGCCCGACGGGCCGCCCAGGCACTTCTGCAGACCGGCGGTCGCGGCATCCAGCCCCCACTCGTCCGTCTCGAAGGCGTTGCCGCCGAGCGAAGCCGTCGCGTCGCTGTAGAACAGCACCCCGTAGCGTGCGCAGATCGCGCCGATCTCGTCGAGCGGCTGGTTCATCGTCGTCGACGTGTCGCCCTGCACGAGGGCGAGGAGCGCCGGCTTGACGCGCACGATCGCCTCTTCGATGACGGATGCCGGGAACACCTGCCCCCACGCCGTCTCGATCGTGTGCACCTCGGCCATCGCCCGCTCGGCGATCTCAGCCAGCAGGTGCCCGAACCTGCCGAACACCGGCACGAGCACGCGGTCGCCCGGTCGCACGAGCGACACGATCGCGGCCTCGATGCCGGCGCGGCTCGTGCCGTCGACCAGGAGCGTCGCCTCGTTGCGCGTGCCCCACACGCCGCGGTACAGCTCCTGCGTCTCGGTCATCGTCGCCGTCATGAACGGGTCGTACTGCCCGACGAGCGGCGCCGACATGGCGCGCAGCACGCTCGGGTACGCCGAGATGGGTCCGGGGCCCATCAGCAGGCGCGGGGGCGGGTCGATCGGACCGGGGATCATGGTGTCGCTCCAGGGTGGGAGACGGTCGCGGCGAGGCGACGGGCGAGGCGCACGAGCGCGATGTCGGTGCCCTCACGCGAGACGAGGCTGACCCCGACGGGCGCGGGGCCGAGGGGCGAGGGCACCGTGAGCAGGGGCACCGACACGGCGGGAAGGCCTCCGACCGCCGCGGGCGTGGTCATCCGCAGCGTGGCGACGCGCACGCGGTCGACCTCGGCGCCGCTTCGTCCCCGCGCGGGCGCCGGCCCCGGCACCGTGGGCAGGATCAGGACCGCGCCGCGCACCAGTTCGCGCATGCGCTCGTGGAGCGGCTCGAGTCGTCGGCGGGCGGATGCCTCGTCCTCGGCGGTGACCGCGGCAGCGACGCGCAGGCGCTCGGCGACGGCCGGGCCCACCGCTGCGGGATGCTCACGCAGCCAGGGACCGTTGTTGCGCCAGGCCTCGGCGGCCTGGACGGTGCGGAACGGCTCGAGGTACTCGTCGAGATCGCCGATCGGCGTGCGCCAGAGCACCGGCGGCTCGGACGACGCGGCGAGCCGCACGAGCAGTGCGTCGAAGGCGGCGCCCGTGGCGGGATCGACCGCGGCGAGCGCCTCGTCGGGCACGGCGAAGCGCCACGGCAGGTCGGAATCCGAGGCTCCGAAGACGCTCTCGGTCGACTCCGACCCGTCGAAGCTCAGGCACCAGTCGACGACGCGCTGGAGGGTGTCGCCGTCACGTGTGAGCCAGCCGACGGTGTCGAACGACTGCGCGAGCGGCAGCAGTCCCTGGCGTGGGACGAGGCCGTGCGTGGTGCGCAGCCCCCACAGCCCCTGGTACGAGGCGGGTACCCGCACCGAACCGGCGGTGTCGGTCGCCAGGCCGATGTCGGCCTGGCCGGTCGCGACGGCGGTCGCGGGCCCGCTCGACGAGCCGCCGGGCAGGGCGCCCGGGACGGCGGCGTTGGCCGGCGTGCCGTAGTGGACGTTGTCGCCGGCGATCGAGTAGGCGAACTCGTCGGTGCGCGCGATGCCGCGAAGGGATGCCCCGCCCCGGAGCAGGTCGCTCACGGCAGGCGCGGTCGTGGTCTCGACGCGCGCGGAGTCGAGGAACGTCGGATTGCCCGCCCCGATGCGATAGCCCTTGATCGCGAACAGGTCCTTGACCGCCGCCGTGAGGCCGGCGAGCGGGCCCTCCCACGCGCCCTGCCACAGCGGATCGCCGACCGTGCGCCACACCGCCCGGTCCAGCGGCTGCGCGCGCGGACTGACGTGCGCGGCGCTGATGCGCCACTCGCCGTCGATGCGCTGCCACAGCTGCGTCTGCAGCCCCGTGCCCCCGCCGGCGTAGCGCGACACCGAGACCAGGAGCGCAGCATCCGTCCCCAGCGCCCGATGCTCGATGCGCTCGATCGTGCGCGGCGCGACACCGCCCCGCGTGCCGCGGAACGCCGAGATCGCGTCGTGCCCGACGAGCAGACCCGCCGCGTCGCCGCGCAGGGTGTCCGGGCCCGGAGCGAACGTCTCGTCGAGCACAGCGACGTCGTCGGCGACGATCGCCGCCTCGTACCGCTCGAACGCCGCGCGCAGATCGAGCGGCACCGCCTCCGCTCCGGGGATCACGGCGGGTCGCGCCGGCTCAGTCATGAGGAACCGCCTCGGTGCCGGGATCCGCGGCCGGCGGCCGGACGGCGATCGCGGCGAAGTCCGCCTCGCGGATCCGCGCGTGCACCCCGCACACGATGTCGACGACCTGCGAGATGTCGAAGTCGGTCGCCGCCGACAGGTACGCGTAGGCCAGGTGCTCGTCCATGCCGTACCGCGCGTGCAGCAGCGACAGCGCGGCGCGCACGCAGTTGCGCATCGCGACGCCGAGGTCGCGGTCCATGCCGGTGGGCACCAGGTACTCCTCGGTCCGAACGAGCGGACCGGCGACCTCGCCGAACGCGGCGAGCGCCTCGGCGCGCGGCACCACGTCGAAGCGCATCGTGGCCCGCAGCGACGCCTCGAGCGCGGTGAGCGCGACCTCTCCGTCCCCCTGGGCGAAGTGGGGGTCGCCGACGTAGGCGAGCGCCCCCTCCACCTGCACCGGCAGGTAGAGCACCGCGCCCTCGACGAGCAGCTTGATGTCGATGTTGCCGCCGTGGGTGCCGGGCGGCACCGAATGGGGCCGCTCGTCGGCGTCGACCGCGACGCCCATCGTGCCGAGGAACGGCGCGAGGGGGAACTCGACGACGCGCTCTCCGCCCTCGACCACGGGCAGCACGCCCACCCATCGGCCGCCGCGCCGTTCGATCGGGGTGAACACGCTCACGCTGTGCTCGCCGCGCGGCAGTTCGCCCGGCAGAGCGCCCTTGCCGTGACGGTTCGAGATGACGCCGTACGGCACGCGCGGATCGAGGCGCTCGACCGTGATCTTGAGCAGGTCGCCCGGCAGTGCGCCCTCGATGCGGATGGGCCCGGTGGCGACGTGCGGTCCGTCGGCGAGCGGGTCGCGGGCCAGCGCTCCCGCGATCTCGATGGCGTCTTCCAGAACGGATCCCTCGGCCACCCCGTGCGACGCGAAGAACGCCGCAGGGTCCTTGCCCTGGTCCTCGAGGATCCCCTCGTGGCTCACGGTGTCGACCGTCACGGTGTCTCCCGGCGCGATCGTGAGGACGGCGGCATCCGTGCGGCACGGAAGCCGGCCCCACATCACCGTCGCCGGCGTCGACCGGAGGTAGTGGTCGCCGGGGATGTCGCCGGTGTCCGGCTGGAGCGTCGGGAGCTCGTCGTGGATGCGCCCCGCGAATCCCCTGCCGGGCGCTTCGTCGCGGCGGTTCACGCGCGCACCCCCTCGCGCGCCGACAGGAGCCGGCCCGATGGCGCCCCGCGGAAGTGCGGCGCCTCGCCCGCCCCACCCTCGGTCACGTCGTAGACCGTGGTGCCGTGCAGCCAGGTGCGGCGGACGCGACCGGTGAGCCGGCGCCGGTCGTACGCGGTGATCGGGTTCCTGTGCAGCAGCTCCTCGGCGCGGATCTCGAGGGGGTCGTCGACGCCGAACACCGTGAGGTGCGCGACCGCGCCCACCTCGATGACGCCGGCGCCGACGAGCCCGGCCACGCGCGCCGGACCGGTCGTGTACAGCGGCAGGATCGCCTCGAGCGGGATGCCGCGACCTCGCGCCTCGGTCCACACCGCCGACAGTCCCACCTGCAGTCCCGCGATGCCGCCCCAGGCGAGGCCGAAGTCGCCGCCGCCCGAGCGCTTGAGATCGACGGTGGACGGCGAGTGGTCGCTCACGATCGCGTCGATGGTGCCGTCGACGATCCCCTGCCACAGCAGGTCGCGGTTGGCGGCCTCGCGGATGGGCGGGCAGCACTTGAACTCCGACGCGCCGTCGGGGATCTCCTCGGCGGCGATCGTCAGGTAGTGCGGGCACGTCTCGACGGTGAGCGCGACGCCCTCGGCCTTGGCGGCCCTGATCGCGGGGAGCGAGTGCCCGTCGCTGAGGTGCAGGATGTGCGCGCGGGCGCCCGTGCGCCGGGCCTCTGCGATGACGGCCCCGATGGCCGATGCCTCGCTCGCGGCCGGCCTGCTCGCGAGGAACGCGTCGTAGCCACGGCCGAGCGCCCCGGCGTCATGCAGCAGGGCCGGATCCTCGGCGTGCACGATGAGCCGCGACCCGATCGCCGCGATCTCCTCCATCGCGGCCGCGAGCTGGACGCGGTCGAGGTGGCCGAACTCGTCGACTCCGGATGGCGACAGGAAGCACTTGAAGCCGTGCACGCCGGCGTCGTGCAGCGCGTCGAGCGTGCCGAGGTTCTCGGGCACCGCGCCGCCCCAGAAGCCGACGTCGACGAAGGCCGACGGCGCGGCCGCGGCCCTCTTCACCGCCAGCGCGGCGGTGGTGGTCGTGGCCGGGATGGAGTTCAGCGGCATGTCGACGATGGTCGTGACGCCGCCCGCGGCCGCGGCGAGGGTCGCCGAGCGGAAGCCCTCCCACTCGGTGCGCCCCGGCTCGTTCACGTGCACGTGGGAGTCGACCAGGCCGGGCAGCAGCACGGCGTCGTCGGGTACGAGGGAGGCGTTCGCGCCGGCCACACGCGCGCGGACGTCGAGCACGTCGGCGATGCGGCCGCCCTCGACCACGATCGCCGCCGGTCGGAACGAGCCCTCGATCAGGGCGCGTCCCGCTCGGATCACGAGGCGGTCGGGCGTCATCGCGTGCCGGTCGTCCCGCGAGGCGAGCAGGCAGGAGCGGTCATGACGGTCTCCAGACGATGTCGGTGAAAGTGGATGCCGGTGCTTCGGCCGGCGCGTGGTGTGAAGCTATCGCTTAACCTCTCGCACTCGGGTTTCCCGTGTGTAACACCGCTATGACGCACCGGCATCGTGCGCCGTCACGTCGGTGAGCGTGAGCCAGATGGCGACCGCGGGCTCCGCGGTGTCGTTCACGACCCGATGCGGACGCGACGCCGAGAAGGAGAGCGATCCTCCCGGTCCCAGCCGCACGGAGCCGTCGCCGAACTCGAACGTCAGCTCGCCGCTGACGACCCGGCCGCTCTCGTAGCCCGCGTGCACGAGCATGGCCCCGTCCACGCTGGAGGCCGAACCCGGCGGATACGTGGACTCGAACCAGTCCACGCCCGGCAGCTGCGCCGGGGAGAGCCGGCGGTAGGTGACGCCCTGGTCGAGCTGCGCGGGATGGGTGTCGCCGGCGTGCGCGACGAGCACCCCCGGGAGCGCCTCCGTCACGTCGGGGTGATCGGCGTCGACGCGCGGTGCGAAGACGCCGGTGTCGTCGAAGATCGCCGATACCGGCACGCCGAGCACCCCCACGAGCTCGATCAGCCGGTTGACGGAGGGCTGCATCGCGCCCGTCTCGATCTGCGAGAGCGCGCTCGACGAGATCCCGAGCTCGTGCGCGACGGACGACAGCGACCTCCCGGTGGCGGCGCGGAGCGTCCGCAGCCGCGGGCCTATCTGCGCGGGCACCTCACCCATCGACGCCTCCTCACTCGACTGTGCGCCACATCGTATGCCGCGCGGCCGCCTGCGGAGATGCCCGGTCGAGCTCCGGGGACGATCGTTCCGCCCGTTAAGCGATGACTTAACGCACTCGTTACACGGACTTCACACCGCGAGTGAACGGGCGTCCTTGAATGAGGCCAGTCCCACACAGCATCCCCACCCGCTCCGCGCTGCCGCCGGAGCCGATCCAGGAGTCCCGCCCATGCGCCCTCTGTCTCATCGCCTCACCGCCGTCGCCGCCCTCGCGACCGCCGCCGCGCTCGCGCTCGCGGGCTGCAGCGGCTCCCCCTCCGCCGCGAGCGACGATTCGTCGGGCGACGAGACCGTCACGGTCAAGATCGGCACGCTCCGCGGCCAGCCGCACTTCTACCAGCCCTTCCTCTACAACGACTACGCGGTCGACGGCGTCGAGTTCGAGGTCGTCACACTCGACACGACGCCGGCGCTGTCGGACGCCCTGGTCTCGGGGTCGATCGACTTCGCCATCTCGGGCGTCACCCCCACGATCGCCTCGATCTCGCAGGATCGCGACCTCACGGTCGTCGCCAGCGCCGCGGACGGCGGCTCGGGCTTCATCGGCAACGGCGAGTCGTCGCTCGAGGAGCTCGTGGGCGAGAAGATCGGCATCGTCCAGGGCTCGGCGCAGGAGGTCGCGCTGCGGCTGCTGATCGAGGATGCCGGCCTCACCCCCGAGGACTTCGCCCTCACCGTGATCCCCGTGCCCGAGATGGCTGCGGCATTCGGCGCCGGTGACATCGCCGCCTTCATGGGCGTCGAGATCGGCGTGTCGATCGCGAAGGCGAACGGCGGCACCGAGGTTGTCGATCCCTACTCGACCGAGATCGGCAAGGTCAACATCGGCCTGATCACCACCGGCGCATTGATCGAGGAGAACCCCGAGCTCGTGCAGAAGGTCGTCGACACCCACGCCGCCACGACCGCGTACATGGCCGACAACATCGACGAGTGGCTCCCCGGCATGGTCGAGGAGTTCGGCGGCGACGAGGATGTCTTCACCTCGGCCCTCGAGAACTTCTGGCTGCGCTCCGATCTGTCGGACGAGTACGTCGGCCAGCTCGAGGCGCTCGCGACCGCGATGGCCGACATCGGCCTCATCACGGACGCGCCCACGGCCGGCGACATCGTCGACACGACGTTCGCCCCGTGACGCGGGGTGGTGGCGGCGAGCCCCCCGCGCCGCCACCACCTTCGCTTCGCACCCCTCGCCGCCTCACCGCCCCGCCGCCCCATCCGGCATCCGTTCGAAAGGAGGTCATCGTGACCCAGGCCACCGTGACCGACCTCGCCCCCGACGCCTCGGCAGCAGCACCGCCGCGCCGTCGGCCGCGCCCCCTGGCCCGGCATTCCGCGCTGAACCGCGTGCTGCTCGGCAGCATCGTGCCGATCCTGTTCCTCGTCGTCTGGCAGGTCGGCCGCGAGCAGGCGTGGGAGATCCCCATCGTCGGCATCCGGATGGGGTACCTGCCCTCCCCGGCCGACGTCGTCGCATCCCTCTGGGACTACGCGTTCGGCGGCATCCATGACGATGCCTTCTCGGGCGATCTGTGGATCAACCTCGGCACGTCCTCGCTCCGCGTGCTCGTCGGATTCGTCATCGCATCGGCGATCGCCGTGCCCCTCGGCATCCTGATGGGCCGCTACTACACGATGGACGCGCTCTTCGACCCGTTCATCAACCTCTTCCGCCCCATTCCCGCGACCGCCTGGGTGCCGCTCGTCGGCCTCCTGATCGGCTGGGGCGACCAGGCCACGATCTTCCTCATCGCGCTGTCGGCGTTCTTCCCGATCGTCCTGGGCGCGATCAGCGGCTCGAAAGAGGTTCCGCCGCGCCTCATCGAAGCCGGACGGATGCTGGGCGCCCGGCGCTGGGAGGTCCTCGCCCAGGTCGTCGTCCCGGCCTCCGCGCCGGCCGTCGTCAACGGCATGCGCGTGGGACTGGGGATCTCGTGGGTCGTGCTCGTGCTCGGCGAGGGCGTCGGCGTGAATGTCGGCCTCGGCGCGAACATCATCCTCGCCCGCGACGTGGTGCGCACCGACATGGTCGTGGTCGGCATGATGGTCGTCGGCGTCGCCGGGTTCCTCTCCGACCGCATCCTGATGGGCGCCTTCCAGCTGTTCACCCGCGGCCGCCCGCTGATCAAGTGACAGGACCTGCCATGAGCGACATCACCACCACCGCCGACGTCGACATCAGCGGGCTCTCCAAGCGCTACGGCCCGGAGGGCGCGGGCGTGCAGGCCGTCGCCGACGTCGACCTGCACATCGCCTCCGGCGAGTTCGTCGCGATCGTCGGCGCCTCGGGCTGCGGCAAGAGCACCGTGCTGCGCATCCTCGCCGGCTTCGAGCCCGCGACCGGCGGTACGGTGACCGTCGGCGGCGCGCCGATCACCGCCCCCGGCCCCGAGCGGGGCGTCGTGTTCCAGGACTACGGGCTGTTCCCCTGGCTCACGGTCCACGAGAACGTGGCGTACGGTCCGCGCCGGCGCCGCGTCCCCCGGGCACGGGTGCGAGAGCTCACCGAGCGCTTCATCCGCACCGTCGGCCTCACCCGCTTCGCCGACAAGTACCCCGGCCAGCTCTCCGGCGGCATGCAGCAGCGCGTCGCGATCGCCCGCGTGCTCGCGAACGAGCCCACCGTGCTGCTGATGGACGAGCCGTTCGGCGCCCTCGACGCGCTCACCCGGTCGGATCTGCAGACCGAGCTGAAGCGCATCCACGTCGAGACGAAGACCACGGTGGTGTTCGTCACGCACTCCATCGAGGAGGCAGTGTTCCTGGCGGACCGCGTCGTGGTGATGACCGGCGGCGCCTCGCACGGCGTGCCCGGTCACATCAGCCGCGTCGTCGGCATCGACCTGCCCGCCGAGCGCGACATCACGAGCCCGGACTTCAACGAGTACAAGCGCGAGATCTCCGACCTCGTGCACGCGGTCGTGGACCATGTGTGAGCGGGCGCAGCTGCGTCGGCTGTGCGTGGCAGTGACGCCGCGGCCGAGAGGACACCGATGAACATCGACGAGTTCAACGCGCTCGACGCCGCGGCCGCACACGAGAGCGTGGCGGTGTGGGCGGGCATCCCCTCCTGGGTCGAGACCCTCGTCGGCGGCCGCCCGTACGGCACCGTCGATGAGCTGGCGGCGCGCGCCGCCGCGCTCGCCACCCTGTGGACGCGCGCCGACCTCGACGCCGCGGTCGCGCAGCACCCCCGGATCGGCGCCCGGGTGACCGGAGAGAACGCGGAGGCCGTGGCATCCCGACGCGAACAGGCCTCGATGTCGGATGCCGCCGCCGACGTCGCCGCCCGGATCGCCGACGGCAACGCGGCCTACGAGGCGCGATTCGGTCGCGTCTTCCTCATCCGCGCGGCCGACCGCTCCCCCGAGGAGATGCTCGCCGAGCTCGAGCGGCGGCTCGGCAACGACGACGACGCCGAGGCGCGGGAAGCCGCCGGCCAGCTCGCCGAGATCGCGCTGCTGCGCCTGCAGGCGGCCGTGACGCAAGGATGAACGCATGAGCAGCCACCTGACCACCCATGTCCTCGACGCCTCGAGCGGGACCCCCGCCCAGAACGTCGTCGTGTCGCTCGCCCGGCACCTGCCCGGCGGCGGCACCGCGGGCGTCGCCCAGGCCTTCACCGACGTCGACGGACGAGCAGCCCTCGGCCCCGAGCGTCTCGAGCCCGGCATGTACGCGCTCACCTTCGGCACCGGGGCGTGGTTCGCCGACCGCGGCATCGCCTCGTTCTACCCGCTCGTCACCGTGACCTTCACCGTCGAAGACACCGATCGGCACTATCACGTGCCGCTGCTGCTCAGCCCGTTCGCGTACTCGACCTACAGAGGGAGCTAGTCATGGTCTCGGTGAGCCTCGGCGCCAACAAGTACGGCAAGGCGGAGAACCGCGTCGTGCGGATCTACCGCGACACACCGCGACACGAGATCGTCGACCTCAACGTCACGTCGCAGCTGCGGGGGGCGGCGCTCGCGAACTCGTTCCTCGAGGGCGACAACGCGATGATCGTCGCCACAGACACGCAGAAGAACACCGCGTTCGCGTTCGCGAAGGAGCACGGCATCCCCTCACCCGAGGAGTACCTGCTGAGGCTCGGCGACCACTTCGTCTCGGCATTCGACTGGATCGAGGGCGGCCTCTGGCAGGCCGAGCAGTACGAGTGGGAGCGCATCCTCGTCGACGGTGCGCCCCACGACCACTCCTTCGTGCGCCGGAGACACGGCACGCGGCTGGCGACCGTGCAGAAGCTCGACGGCGCGACGCACGTCACCGGCGGCGTGAAGGACCTCACCGTGCTGAAGTCGACGGGGTCGGAGTTCTCGGGGTTCCCGCGCGACCGGTACACGACCCTGCCCGAGGCGACCGACCGCATCATGGCGACGTCGGTGACGGGGCGGTGGCGCTTCCTGCCCGAGGCGGTCGAGGCGGGCATCGACTACAACGGCCTCTACTCCGACGTCCTCGCCGTGCTGCTGTCGACGTTCGCCACCGTGCACTCACTCGCCCTGCAGCAGACGCTGTTCGCGATGGGCAAGGCCGCGATCGAGGCCCGGCCCGAGATCGCCGAGGTGCGCTTCGCGATGCCGAACAAGCATCACTTCGCGTACGACCTGTCGCCGTTCGGGCTCGAGAACCCGAACGAGGTCTTCTACGCCGCCGACCGCCCCTACGGACTCATCGAAGGGACGGTCGTCCGGGACGGGGTGGATGCCGCGCCCGGCGCGTGGCTCGATCTCCCGGGCTTCGTCTGAGTCGTCGAGGCTCGTCGCCGGGCTCGTCGCGTTTCGTCTTGGTCGCTGGCGCTCCCTCGCTCAACGACCGGGGTCGGTGTTCCGGTGGTTGAGCGAGCGAGGAACGAGCGACACGAAACGCCCCGCACCCAGCGCCTTCCGGTCGTTGAGCGAGCGAGGAACGAGCGACACGAAACGCCCCGCACCCAGCGCCTTCCGGTCGTTGAGCGAGCGAGGAACGAGCGAGACGAAACGCCCCGCACCCGCCGCAGACCGTCGGCTCGGTGACGAGGTCAGGCGGTGAAGACCGTGTGCACGTCGCCGACGACCTCGCGCCCGCCGAGCGCGGTCAGCTCCATGAGCACCGCCGTGCCGACGACGACGCCGCCGAGCTCGGCGACGAGCTGGTGCGCGGCGACCAGGGTGCCGCCCGTGGCGAGCACGTCGTCGACCAGCAGCACGCGGCTGCCTCCGGCGATGTCGTCGTGCGCCTCGATCGTCGCGGTCCCGTACTCGAGCGCGTAGGTGACGGATGCCGCGGGCAGCGGCAGCTTGCCGGCCTTGCGGATCGGCACCAGGCCCGCTCCGGCCTCCATCGCGGCAGCACCGGCGAGCAGGAACCCGCGGGCTTCGACGCCGGCGACGACGTCGAACGAGCCCTCGAACGGCGCGATCATCGCGTGGATGACGGTGCGCAGGGCCCGGGCATCCGCCAGCAGGGGCGTGATGTCGCGGAACTGCACCCCCGGCTCGGGGTAATCGGGGATCGTTCGGATCAGGGACTCGGCGCGTGTGAGGGCTTCGGACGGCACCCGCCCACCCTACGCCCGGGCCCGATTCCCGCCGCCTCCGCGCCTTCGCCACCACCGCGACGCCTCCGCGCTTCGCCACCACCGCGCCGCATCCGGCGCCCGCGTCGTTCCTCAACTGAGGAACAGGGCCGGAATGAGGGGCCGAGCACGGCGTTTCGGCCCTCACATCGGCCCTGTTCCTCAGCTGAGGATCGCCGGCCGGCTCGACGTCACACTGTAAGCGCTTGCAGTACACTGGCCGGATGACTTCCGCAGAGACCGCTGAGCGCACGGACGCGTTCCTCGCCCCCGTCGGCGGCGAGTGGTGGCGCACCGCCGTCATCTATCAGATCTACCCCCGCTCCTTCGCAGACGCATCGGGCGACGGCATCGGCGATCTGCCGGGCATCACGTCGCACCTCGACGACCTGAAGAGCCTCGGCATCGACGCGATCTGGCTGAGCCCGTTCCAGCGGTCTCCGCAGAAGGACGCCGGCTACGACGTCAGCGACTACTGCGACGTCGACCCGCTGTTCGGCACGCTGGCCGACTTCGACGCGATGCTCGCCGGTGCCCATGACCGCGGCATCCGTGTCATCGTCGACCTCGTCCCCAACCACTCCTCCGACCAGCACGAGTGGTTCCAGCAGGCGCTGGCCGCCGCGCCGGGCAGCCCCGAGCGCGGGCGCTACATGTTCCGCGACGGGAAGGGCGCGCACGGCGAACTGCCCCCGAACAACTGGGAGTCGGTCTTCGGAGGCCCCGCCTGGACGCGCGTCGTCGAGGCCGATGGCCGCCCCGGCCAGTGGTACCTGCACCTCTTCGACTCGTCGCAGCCCGACTTCGACTGGTCGAACGAGGAGGTGCGCGAGGAGTTCCGCCGCATCCTTCGCTTCTGGCTCGACCGGGGCGTCGACGGCTTCCGCGTCGACGTGGCGCACGGCCTCGTCAAGGCCGAGGGCCTGCCGGACTACATCCCCGACCCGGAGGCCGGGTCGATGGGCGGCGAAGAGGAGAACGTGCCCTACTGGGGCCAGGATGCCGTGCACGAGGTGTACCGCGACTGGCGCAAGATCCTCGAGGACTACCAGGGCGACCGCGCCCTCGCCGCAGAGGCGTGGCTGCCGACCGCCGCGCGCACAGCCGAATGGGTGCGCTCGGACGAGATGCACCAGGCCTTCAACTTCCCCTACCTGCAGACCGAGTGGAACGCCGCGGACCTCCGCGAGGTCATCGACGTGTCGCTGCAGGCGTTCCCCGGTGTCGGTGCGCCGAGCACCTGGGTGCTGTCGAACCACGACGTCGTGCGCCACGCCTCGCGCCTCGCGCTGACCGCCGAGAACCCCCAGGGTCACGGCATCGGCCCGGAGTCCCCGGGTCAGCCGATCCCCGAGGTGGGTCTGGCTCGCGCCCGCGCCGCCACGACGCTCATGCTCGCGCTCCCGGGCTCGGCCTACCTGTACCAGGGCGAGGAGCTGGGTCTGCCCGAGGTCATCGACATCCCGGGCGACGCGCGTCAGGACCCGACCTGGTTCCGCACGAACGGCGAGCGGTACGGCCGCGACGGCTGCCGCGTGCCGATCCCGTGGAACGCGGATGCCCCTGCCTACGGCTTCAACGAGAGCGGTGCGTCGTGGCTGCCGCAGCCGGCCGAGTGGGCGACGCTCGCGCGCGACGTGCAGTCCGGCGTCGAGGGATCCACGCTCGAGCTGTACCGCACCCTCCTCGCGGAGCGCCGTGCGCGATCGCTGGGCGCCGGCTCGCTCGAGTGGGTCGACGGCTACGGAACGGATGCCGTCGCATTCCGCAACGGGAATGTCACGGTCGTCGCGAACACCGGTTCCACGCCGATCGCGCTCCCGGGCGGTATCGTGATCGCGGCGAGCGGTCCGGTCGCAGGCGGGGAGCTCCCGGCCGACACGACCGTCTGGGTGACGAACGACTGAGCCGGCGTGACTCCCGGCTCCGCGGGGCCGGGAGTGCGCACGCAGCGCCGTGAGCGCGAGGAAGAGGTGACGACGTGGTCAGCATCGACGAGGTCGCCCGCCAGGCGGGCGTCTCGACGGCGACCGTCTCGCGCGCGCTGAGCGGACGCGGCCACGTCTCGGCCGGGGCCAAGGCCAAGGTCGAAGCAGCTGCCAAGAGCCTCGGCTACGTGGTGTCGGCCTCGGCCTCCAGCCTGGCCTCGGGACGCACGCGCAACATCGGCGTGCTGGTGCCCTTCCTCGACCGCTGGTTCTTCTCGACGGTGCTGAGCGGCATCGCGTCGGCGCTCATGCGCCGCGGCTACGACATCACGCTGTACAGCCTCACCGCCGATCGCGCCGAGCGCCACGACATCTTCGACACGTTCCTCCGGCGTCAGCGCGTGGACGGCGTCATCGCGATCTCGCTGGAGCTCGGCGAGGAGGAGACCGAGCGCCTCGTTGCGCTCGACCTGCCGGTCATCGCCATCGGCGGACCCAACCCGCGCCTGACCACCCTGACGGTCGACGACGTCGCGGTCGCGCGCCTGGCCACCGAGCACCTGCTCGCCCTCGGACACCGTGCGATCGCGCACATCGGCGCGAGCCCCGAGTTCGACATCGACTTCCACATCCCCACGCAGCGCCGGCAGGGCTTCGAGCAGGCGCTGGCGGATGCCGGCATCACCGTCAGCCCGTCGCTGTTCGAGCCCGCCGACTTCACCATCGAGGGCGGCTTCCGCGCCGCCAAGCAGCTGCTCGGCAAGCCCGGCGGCCGGCCCACGGCGATCTTCGCGGCCTCGGACGAGATGGCGATCGGCGCGCTCCTGGCCGCGCGGGAACTCGGTTACCGCGTGCCCGAGGACCTGTCGGTGATCGGCATCGACGGCCACGAACTCGGCGAGTTCTTCCGCCTCACGACGGTCGACCAGTTCCCCCTCGGGCAGGGCGAACGCGCCGCGGACGCGATCCTCGAGGCGCTGGAGTCGACGGATGCCGAAACGCCGACGCACCGCCCGGGCGAGCTGCCGTTCGAGCTCATCGTGCGCGGCACGACCGCCCGCCTCCCCTCCTGACGCCTCCCCTCCTGACGCCTTACTCCCCGGCCCCGACGTCTCGCCCTCCTGGCTGCGCGCCGATCCACGCCCATCTCCTTCGTTCACTTGCGCTGAACGTACGCCCGGGCCCGCTCTCGGCGTACGTTCAGCGCAAGTGAACGGTTGTGCGCGATGTGCGGCGGTTCCCGCGGTTCCCGCGGTTCCCGCGGTTGCGGCGGTACCCGCGGTTTCGGCGGGACGTCCACGGACGTCCCGGGACGTCCCGGGCGGTGCCCGCGTCGTGCCCGCGGATAGGCTCGACCCCATGACCCTCGACCTCGAAGCGCTCTACATCGATCTGCACCGGCATCCGGAGCTGTCCTTCCAGGAGACCCGCACGGCGGGGGTGATCACGCAGCACCTCACGGAGCTCGGCGTCGAGTTCGAGGAGGGCATCGGCAAGACCGGCATCGCGTCCGTCATCCGCAACGGCGAGGGCCCCGTGGTGTGGCTGCGCGCCGACATGGACGCCCTCCCCGTGCCCGAGCAGACCGGCCTCGAGTACGCCAGCACCGCGCGCGGCACCGACCCGTCCGGCAACGACGTGCCGGTGATGCACGCCTGCGGCCACGACATGCACATCACCGCGCTGCTCGGCGCACTGGAGCGCCTGGTCGCCACGAAGGACGAGTGGTCGGGCACGATCGTCGCCGTCTTCCAGCCCGCCGAGGAGTACGGCGCCGGCTCGCAGGCGATGATCGCCGACGGCGTGCTCGACCGGTTCCCGAGGCCCGACATCGTGCTCGGCCAGCACGTCACGCCGCTTCCCGCGGGAACCATCGGCGTGCGCAGCGGCACGCAGATGGCGGCATCCGACGGGCTGACGGTGACCCTGCTGGGCCGTGGCGGCCACGGCTCGCGGCCCCAGGCGACCATCGACCCGGTCGTGATGGCAGCTGCCACCGTCATGCGGCTGCAGACGATCGTCTCGCGCGAGGTCGACCCGCGCGACGTCGCGGTCGTCACCGTCGGCTCGATCCACGCGGGGCTGAAGAACAACATCATCCCGGCCGAGGCGAAGCTCGAGCTGAGCCTGCGCTACCCCGACGACGAGGCCCGCGCCCGGGTGCTCGAGAAGGTCGAGCGCATCGTGCGCGCCGAGGCGCAGGCGTCGGGTGCCGAGGAGCCTCCGGTCATCGTCACCGACCACACCCTCCCGCCGACCATCAACGACGTCCACGCCACCGCACGCCTCGTGCTCGCGTTCGATGCCGCGTTCGGCGAGGGAACGGTCATCGACCCCGGCATGTTCACCGGCAGCGAGGACGTGTCGTGGTTCGCGCGCGAGGCCGGCGTGCCGCTGGTGTTCTGGTTCTGGGGCGGCGCCGACCCGGTCGCGTTCGCCGAGGCGTTCGCCGCCGGGACCGTCGAGCGCGACATCCCCACGAACCACTCGCCGTTCTTCGCACCGGTGCTGCAGCCGACGCTCAGCCGCGGCGTCGACGCTCTCGTGGTCGCCGCGCGCGAGTTCCTGGACACGCCCGCGGACTGATCCTGCCGGCTGTTCCTCAGACACCGGATGCGGACGCCGCGCCCGGCGGCCCGGCATCCGGCTCCTCGGGCTCGCGGGCGTCGACGACACGCTGACCCGAGACGAGGCCGGGCAGCCCGCGACCGCCGGTGGTGAACACCAGCACCACCGAGAGGCCCGCGAACACGGTGGCCACGAACGTCCACGCGCCCGGCAGGGCGATGAGCACGAGCCAGCCGCCGATCCCGCCGAGGAAGCGGAGGAAGCGGGCGAGCCCGACGGGCAGCGGCCCGCCCGCGAAGCGCAGCTGGACCGCGTGGTCGCCCACGGTGCCTCCGGTCGCGAGCGTGACGACGAGCCACACCGCGATCGGCGTCGCGCCGCCGACCAGACTCGCGGCCGACCCGTCCTGCACGGCCGCCTCCGCGCCGAGCAGATACAGCGTCAGCTGCACCACCACGACGACCGACAGGCTGAGCAGCCAGGCGGCGAGCCCGTCGCACACCATGCCGAGCAGACGCCGGCCGCGCGTGACCGGCTGCGGCTCGCCGGCGTCCGGCAGTCGCGGCGATCCCCGCAGGCGGCGCGGCACGGCCAGCGCGAGCAGTGAGCCGAGGACGGCGCCGAGGGTGTTGGTGAGCAGATCGCCGACGTCGAACACCCGGTAGGCGCACGGATAGAGGCCCCAGACGCCCGTGAGCTGCGTGACCTCGACGAAGGCCGACAGCGCGAAGCCCACGACGACGGCTGTGCCGACGCCGCGATCGCTGAGCACGCGGATGAAGAAGCCCAGCGGCACGAACAGCAGCACGTTCAGCAGCAGCTGCGCGACAGCGGGATCGGTGGCCGCCGCGGCGCCCCTGCGGGCGAGAGCTCCCCGCACCTCCGCCGCGAGCGCCGTCACATCGACGTTGACGCCCGCGCAGCGGATCGCGTCGGGGTCGGGCAGCGGCAGCAGCGTGTAGGTCCAGATCGCCAGCACGGCGACCAGTGCGGCGCCCCAGAGCAGGAACCGTCCTACGCCGAAGCCGCCGCGCCGGCGGAAGCTGAGCGCGACGAAGGGCACGAACACCAGCACCCCGACGACCACCCCGAGGGTGATCGCGAGCACGGCGAGGATGATCCGGTCCTCCACCCCTCGAGTGTCCCAGAGAGGCCGCTGCATGGATTTCGTGAGGATGCCCGTCCTGATGCGTCCTCACGAACTCCTCACGAGTAACCTGGCCCGCCGTGACGAACGAAAGCCGCGAGCCGTCGGTGGACGAGGCGCCGAAGGCGAAGCGCCTCATCCTGGGCGACCCTCTGGCGTCCACCGACACCGACGAGCACCTGCTCCCCAAGAAGATGGCGCTGCCGATCTTCGCCTCCGACGCGCTGTCGTCCGTCGCATACGCGCCTCAGGAGCTCCTGCTCATCCTGCTGACCGGAGGCCTCGCGTTCCTCGCGTTCGCCCCCTGGATCGCGGCCGCGGTCGTGGTGCTGCTGATCGTCGTCGTGATCAGCTACCGGCAGCTGATCAAGGCCTATCCTTCGGGCGGCGGCGACTACGAGGTCGCCCGCAAGAACCTCGGCGAGATCCCCGGCGTGATCGTGGCCTCCGCCCTCGCGGTCGACTACGCCCTCACCGTGGCGGTGTCGGTCGCCTCGGGCGTCGACAACATCATCTCGGCGCTTCCGGGCCTCAACCCGTTCCGCGTCGAGCTGGCAGTGGGCTTCGTCATCCTCATCGTCGTGATGAACCTGCGGGGCGTCCGCGAGGCCTCCCGGGCGTTCGCGATCCCGACGTACATCTTCATCGGGTCGGTCGGCGTCATGATCGTCGTGGGGCTGTTCCAGGTCGTGATGGGCAACCCGCCCGTGGCCTCGAGCGCCCACTACGCGGTCGAGACCCAGGACCTCACGCAGGCGGCGGTCATCCTGCTCGTGCTGCGGGCGTTCTCGAGCGGCTGCTCGGCCCTGACGGGTGTCGAGGCCGTCTCGAACGGCGTGCCGGCGTTCCGCACGCCGAAGGTGCGCAATGCGCAGACCACCCTCGCGCTCATGGGCGGGATCGCCATCCTGCTCTTCGCGGGCCTCACCGCGATCGCCCTGGTGTCGGGCGTGCACTATGCAGAGAACCCGTGCGACCTCATCGGCTTCGACTGCTCGAACCCGCAGCCGAGCCTCATGGCGCAGGTCTCGTCGGCGGTGTTCGGCATGAACTCGGTCCCGTTCTTCGTCATCCAGGCGGCGACCGCGATCGTCCTCCTGCTCGCCGCGAACACGGCGTTCAACGGCTTCCCCCTGCTGGGATCCGTCCTCTCGCGCGACGGCTATGCACCGAAGGCCCTGAACACCCGGGGCGACCGCCTGGTGTACTCCAACGGCATGATCATCCTGGGTCTCGTCGCCATCGGCGTGCTCATCGTCTACCAGGCGAACCTCACCAACCTGATCCAGCTGTACATCATCGGCGTCTTCGTCTCGTTCACGCTCGGTCAGATCGGCATGATCCGGCACTGGCGACGCGGCCTGAAAGCCATCCGCAGCCTCCCCGCCGATGAGCGCAGCGGCAAGGCGGTCCGCACCGAGCTGTTCGGGCTGCGCAAGGGCCTCTTCATCAACTCGCTCGGCGCCACGATGACGGCATCCGTCCTCATCATCGTGACCATCACGAAGTTCACGCACGGGGCGTGGCTGATCTTCCTCGCGATCCCGATCCTGTCGTTCCTCATGATCGGCGTGCACCGCTACTACCGCGACGTCGACCACGAGATCGCCATGGACGACCGCACCCACTTCGGCTCGACCGGCGATGTCGCCCTGATCCTGGTCAACAAGCTGCAGAAGCCGGTCGTGAAGGCGGTCGACTACGCGCTGGCCGCGAAGCACGACAAGACGTTCGCCGTGCACATCTCGGTGACGAAGGAGGACGCGGCGGCCCTCGAGGCGGAATGGCGGGCGCACCGCATGCCGATCCCGCTGAAGATCGTCGAGTCGCCGTATCGCACCTACGCGAGCCCGATCGCCGAGTTCGTCAAGAAGTACCGCGAGCAGCACGGATCGGCGGTGATCACCGTCTACCTGCCGCAGTACATCGTCGGCCACTGGTGGGAGTCGCTCCTGCACAACCGGCGGGCGCGGCGCATCGCACAGCAGCTCATGCTCGTGCACGGCGTCTCGATCACGCTCGTGCCCTGGCTGCTGGACTCGTCCGAGCTCATCTACGGCCGGCGCTCCCGCGCGCTTCCCGGCGACGACCGCGCAGGACGGCTGGCGGTGCCCGAGGTGCACCGCGCGGCCCGGCGCGCCATCCGCCCGGCCGGGCCGCCCGAGAGGGCGGACGCCGACGAGCCGTCGGTGCCCGCCGCCACACCCTGACCGCGGGAGGCCGCCGCGCGACCCCGGCGCCGAGAGGCGGCATCCCGCGTAGCCTTGAAGGGTGACCACTCCCGCACCTGCACCCTCGCCGGCCGTGCTCCCGGACGCCTCGGCGCTCCGCGAGGACTTCCCGCTGCTCGGCGAGCGCGTCAACGGCGAACGCCTGGTCTACCTCGACTCCGGCGCGACGAGCCAGAAGCCCCGGGCGGTCATCGACGCCGAGGTCGACTTCCTGACGCGCGCGAACTCCGCCGTCCATCGCGGCGCGCACACGCTCGCCGCCGAGGCGACGGAGCTGTTCGAGGACGCCCGCACCGCCGTCGCCGGGTTCGTCGGCGCGCGGCCCGAGCAGCTCGTCTGGACGAGCGGCGCCACCGCCGGGCTCAACCTCGTCGCCTACGCGATCGGCAACGCCTCGGTGGGTCGCGGCGCCCCGCAGAGCGCCCGGTTCGCGCTGCGCCCGGGCGACGAGATCGTGGTGACCGAGAGCGAGCACCACGCCAACCTCATCCCGTGGCAGGAGCTGGCCGCCCGCACCGGCGCGGTGCTGCGTCACATCCCGGTCCACGACGACGGGACGCTGGACATGGATGCCGCCGCCGACGTCATCGGCGAGCGCACGCGCGTCGTCTCCTTCACGCACGTCTCGAACGTGCTGGGCATCGTGAATCCGGTGGACGAGCTCGTCGCCCTCGCCCGCGCCGTCGATGCGGTGACCGTGCTCGACGCCTGCCAGTCGGCTCCCCACCTGCCGCTCGACCTCCCGGCACTCGATGTCGACGTCGCCGTCTTCTCGGGCCACAAGATGCTCGGCCCGTACGGCATCGGGGGCCTCTACGGGCGCGCCGAGGTGCTCGAAGCGCTGCCGCCGTTCCTCACCGGCGGCTCGATGATCACGACGGTGACGCTCGACGAGGCTGCGTACCTGCCGCCGCCGCAGCGGTTCGAGGCCGGCACGCAGCCGGTGTCGCAGGCGATCGGCCTGGCGGCCGCGGTCCGCTACCTCGACGGCGTCGGGATGCGCGCGGTGCACGCGCACGAGAAGCAGCTGGAAGCCCGCATGGGCGAGGGGCTGCGGTCGATCCCCGGCATCCGCCTGCTCGGCGACGCGCCCGGCGCGGATCGGGTCGGGCTGTGGTCGTTCGACGTCGACGGTGTGCACGCGCACGACGTCGGGCAGTTCCTCGACGCGCGCGGCGTCGCGGTGCGCGTCGGGCACCACTGCGCGCAGCCGCTGCACCGCCGGTTCGGGCTCACCGCCTCCGTCCGCGCATCGACGGCGCTGTACAACACCGCCGACGACGTGGACGTGTTCCTCGACGCCCTGTCGGGCGTGCGCTCGTTCTTCGGGGCCGGCGCATGAGCGGGCTGGAGTCGCTGTACCAGGAGCTGATCCTCGACCACTCCAAGCGCCCGCACGGCAAGGGACTCGCCGACGAAGCCGCCGAGGGCACTGCTCCCGGCAGCCGCGTCGCGACCTCGTATCAGCGCAACCCGATCTGCGGTGACGAGATCACACTCCGCGTGCGTCTGTCCGACGACGGCACCACCGTCGACGAGGTGACGTGGGACGGCGCCGGCTGCTCCATCTCGCAGGCGTCGGCATCGATGCTCGCCGCGCTGATCGAGGAGGAGGAGAGGATGCCGCGGGCCGAGGCATCCGCGCTCGTCGAAGGCTTCCGCGAGGCGCTGCGATCGCGCGGCGAGATCCCGCTCGACGAGGAGGTCTTCGGCGACGCCGCCGCGCTCTCGGGCGTCTCGAAGTTCACGGCGAGGGTGAAGTGCGCGATGCTCGCGTGGGTGGCGTTCGAGGACGCCGTCTCGCGCGCCTGACCGGCTGTTCCGGCCTCAGCCGGCGACCGGGTGCGTGCGGTGCACGGTGATGTCGCCGTAGCCGGTGCGCGCGTACAGCTCCAGCGAGGCCTCGCCCTCGACCGGGCCGGTGGCGGCGGCCAGCTCGTTGCGCACCGACGCGTGCCGGCTCGACGCGTCGAGCCAGACGGCGGTGCCCGAGCGGATGCCGAGCGTCACGGCGCCGTACGACGCCTCGACCCGCGCCGTCCCGCCGTTGAGGTCGCCGATACGCACCGGTCCGTAGGCCGAGCGGACGGTCAGCGCCGGCCCGGGATCGCCGAGATGGACGACGCCGCTCGACGTCGCGATGTCGGCGACCCCCGACACGGATCCGACGTCGATGCCGGCATCCGACCCCTTCAGGCGGAGGGCCCCGTCCACGATGCCGATCCGGGCACGCCCGGAGCTGATGCTCACATCGGCGTCGCCGCGCACGTGCTCGACGCGCAGCTCGCCGTGGCCGAGACCGAGGTCGGCGCGACCGGTGCGTTCGAGGGTGGCGTCGCCGTAGTCGAGGGCGATGCGCGCGGTGCCGACCGCCCCCGCGACGCGGATCGAGCCGTACTTGAGCGCCAGCGACACGTCGGAGCCGGTGGGCACGCGCACGGAGACGTCGACGGAATCGCCCGAGCCGAAGAGGGTGAAGCGCGTCGGCCCGACGATGCGCAGGTCGGAGCCGGAGTGGATCACCCGCACGGCGTCGGCGGCGCTGCGGTCCCCGCCCCGGTGCGGGTTGGCGGGGCCGATCTCGACGGCGAGGTCACGACGCGACTCCGCGATGACGTCGATGCGCCCCATCTGCAGCTCGATGCGCAGGGCCGCCGGACCCGGCGCAGGGAACGTCCTCATCAGCGCACCCCCTTCATCAGCGCACCCAGCCGGTGTACGACGAGCTCGCGTGCACCAGAGCGCCGGGCGCGGGATCGAGCGACGTCATCACGGCGCGCACGACGCTGCGCCTGCCGGACTCGCTCAAGACGCGCGCCGTGGCGTCATCGGCGTCGTCGGCCTGCCCCGCGGTGGCACCCGTCGCCAGCGCGATGGGTCCGCTGGTGGCCACGGCCGTCTCGACGGCCGATTCCGCTTCGGGGCGCGAGACGATGAAGTCGACCTCGCGGCCGCGCAGGCGCACGTCGACAGATCCGGGCGCGAGCTGGCGGGTGACCTCGCCCGCCGCCTCGGACAGCGCTTCGAGGATGGCCAGGCGGGCCGCCGGCCCCAGTGCCGCCGCGAGTCGCTCCGCGATCTCGGCGGTCTCGGCGCCGCCGGCGGACGCGGCAGCGGCGAGCTGACGCTGGAGCTCCTCGACGTGCGGAGTGATCTGCATGACGTCATGCTGACACCACTCTGACGTCACGTCAACGTCGATGCTCGCCGTGTCAGGGGATCGTGAGGGCCCGCACGCAGGACGTTCGGATTCCGTGAGGACGGCGCCCGCGACGCGGGCGAGGGAGTTGCATCGAATCCGGGTCCGCTGCACCGCGGACCGCCGTGCGGCGTCGCCGCCGGATCGCACCCACCCGGGGAGTCCCTGTGCTCGATGTCATCTACCTCGTCGCGACGCTCGCGCTGTTCGCGCTCGTCGGCCTGATCGCGAAGGGAGCGGAGAGACTGTGATCGTCTTCTCGCTCGTGGGGGCCGTCCTGGGCATCGCCGCGATCATCTACCTCGTCGTCGCGCTCGTGATGCCCGAGAGGTTCTGATGGACTCCGCCACCGTATGGACCGGCATCCTCCAGATCGCCACGGTCTTCCTCATCCTCGCGCTCCTGTACCGCCCGCTCGGCGACGGGATCGCCCGCATCTACACCGCCGACAAGAACTGGCGCGTCGAGCGCGGCGCGTATCGACTGATGGGCGTGGACCCGGGGTCCGAGCAGACGTGGCAGGCCTACGTCCGCGGCGTCCTGGCCTTCTCGGCGGTCGGCGTGCTCTTCGTGTACGCGCTGCAGCGCTTCCAGGGCGTGCTGCCCTACTCCCTCGGCCTGCCCGCCGTGCCCGAGGGTCTCGCCTTCAACACCGCGGTGTCGTTCGTCACCAACACCAACTGGCAGTCGTACTCCCCCGAGCTGACGCTGGGGTACACGGTGCAGCTCGCAGGACTGGCGGTGCAGAACTTCGTCTCGGCCGCCGTCGGCATCTCGGTCGCGATCGCGCTCGTGCGCGGGTTCTCACGCCGCGGATCGGCGACCATCGGCAACTTCTGGGTCGACCTCACGCGCGGCATCACCCGGCTGCTGCTGCCACTCGCCCTGCTCTCGGCTATCGCGCTGATGATCGCGGGAGTGGTCCAGAACTTCAACGGCTTCACCGAGGTGGGAACGATCACCGGCGGCACGCAGCTGATCCCCGGCGGACCGGTCGCGTCGCAGGAGGCGATCAAGGAGCTCGGCACGAACGGCGGCGGCTTCTTCAACGCCAACTCCGCGCACCCGTTCGAGAACCCGACTCCCTGGTCGAGCGTGCTCGAGATCCTGCTGCTCCTGGCGATCCCTGTCGCCCTCCCGCGCGCGTTCGGCCGCATGGTGGGCGACAACCGGCAGGGCTACGCGATCCTCGCCGCCATGGGCTCGATCGCGGTCGTGTCGATCGCCGCGGTGACCTGGCTCGAGTCGCTGGGCCTCGGCACCGCACCGCAGCTCGCGGGCTCGGCGATGGAAGGCAAGGAGGTCCGCTTCGGCATCTTCGGCTCGACGCTGTTCGCCGGCGCCACCACACTGACCTCGACGGGTGCCGTCAACTCGATGCACGACTCGTACACGGCCCTCGGCGGCATGATCCCGATGATCAACATGATGCTCGGCGAGATCGCCCCCGGCGGCGTCGGATCGGGCCTCTACGGCATGCTCGTGCTCGCCGTCATCGCCGTGTTCGTCGGGGGCCTGCTCGTCGGACGCACGCCCGAGTACCTGGGCAAGAAGATCGGCCCGACCCAGATCAAGCTCGCGAGCCTGTACATCCTGGTCACGCCGACGCTCGTGCTGACCGGCACCGCGCTGAGCTTCGCGATCCCCGGGATCCGCGACGACGTCGAGTCGACGTCGATCTGGAACCCGGGCGTGCACGGGCTCGGAGAGGTGCTCTACGCGTTCACCTCGGCGGCCAACAACAACGGGTCGGCCTTCGCGGGGCTCACGGCGAACACGCCGTGGCTGAACACCGCGCTCGGCGTCGCGATGCTGCTCGGGCGGTTCATCCCGATCGTGCTGGTGCTGGCGCTGGCCGGCTCGCTCGCCGCCCAGAAGTCCGTGCCCTCCACCATGGGCACACTCCCCACCCATCGTCCGCAGTTCGTCGGCCTGCTGGCCGTCGTCGCGGTCGTCATCACCGCACTCACGTATTTCCCCGTTCTCACGCTGGGTCCCCTGGCGGAAGGGCTCGTCTGACTCATGTCCACCACCATCACTCCCGGAACCTCCACCGGCACCGGCCCGATCCCGGGCACCATCGTCCCCAAGCCCTCCCGCGCTCGAGCCTTCAGCTGGGCGCAGCTGTGGGCCGCCCTGCCGGGCGCGCTGCGCAAGCTGAACCCGGCCGCGCTGTGGCGCAACCCCGTCATGTTCCTGGTGTGGGTCGGTGCGGCGCTGACGACGGTGATCGCGATCGCCGAGCCGTTCCTCGGGGGGCCCGAGTCCTCGGGCGGCACCGCCGTCCCCTTCGGGTTCACCTGGGGCATCGCGGTGTGGCTGTGGCTCACCGTGCTGTTCGCGAATCTCGCCGAGTCCGTGGCCGAGGGGCGCGGCAAGGCGCAGGCGGCGACGCTGCGCAAGACCCGCACCTCCACCATGGCGCGCCGAGTGACCGCCTACGACGAGAAGACGGATGCCGCGGCCGACTATGCCGAGACGGTCGAGGCCGCGTCCTCCGACCTGACGCTCGGCGACATCGTCATCGTCACCGCCGGAGAGCTGATCCCGGGTGACGGCGACATCGTGCACGGCATCGCCACGGTCGACGAATCGGCCATCACAGGCGAGTCCGCACCGGTCGTGCGGGAGTCCGGCGGCGACCGCAGCGCCGTCACCGGCGGCACCCGCGTCCTGTCGGACCGCATCGTGGTGCGCATCACGTCGAAGCCCGGCGAGACCTTCGTCGATCGCATGATCGCCCTCGTCGAGGGCGCGAGCCGCCAGAAGACGCCCAACGAGATCGCCCTGAACATCCTGCTCGCGAGCCTGTCGATCGTGTTCGTGATCGTGGTGCTCACGCTCAACCCGATCGCGTCGTACGCGGCGGCGCCCGTCAGCATCCCGGTGCTCGTCGCGCTGCTCGTGTGCCTCATCCCCACCACGATCGGCGCGCTGCTGTCGGCGATCGGCATCGCCGGCATGGACCGTCTCGTACAGCGCAACGTCCTCGCGATGTCGGGCCGCGCCGTCGAGGCCGCCGGAGACGTCACGACCCTCCTGCTCGACAAGACGGGGACCATCACATACGGCAACCGCCGGGCATCGGACTTCGTCACGATGCCCGGCGCGTCAGACGAGGAACTCGCCCGCGCCGCCGCACTCTCGTCGCTGGCCGACCCGACCCCCGAGGGCGTCTCGGTGGTGGAGCTCGCCGCGGTCCGCAGCATCCATGTCACCGCGCCCGACGGCGCCACCAGCGTGCCCTTCACAGCGCAGACCCGCATGAGCGGCGTCGACCTGGCAGACGGCACGCAGGTGCGCAAGGGCGCCGGTTCGGCGGTGCTCGCGTGGCTGGAGGCATCCGGATCCCCCGTGGTGCCCGCGACCCGCGCACAGCTGATCAGCGAGACCGACGCCATCGCCGAGTCAGGAGGGACCCCTCTGGTGGTCGCGATGCTCGGGGCCGACGGCACCGGGCGTGTGCTCGGCGTCGTGCACCTCAAGGACATCGTCAAGGACGGCCTGCGCGCACGATTCGCCGAGCTGCGCGAGATGGGCATCCGCACGGTCATGATCACCGGTGACAACCCGCTGACGGCACGCGCGATCGCCAAGGAGGCCGGTGTGGACGATTACCTCGCCGAGGCCACGCCCGAAGACAAGCTCGCGCTCATCAGGCGCGAGCAGGAGGGTGGCAACCTCGTCGCGATGACCGGCGACGGCACCAACGACGCTCCCGCGCTCGCGCAGGCCGACGTCGGGGTGGCGATGAACACGGGCACGTCGGCCGCGAAGGAGGCCGGCAACATGGTCGACCTCGACTCCGACCCGACGAAGCTCATCGACATCGTGCGCATCGGCAAGCAGCTGCTCATCACGCGCGGCGCGCTGACGACGTTCTCGCTGGCCAACGACATCGCCAAGTACTTCGCGATCATCCCCGCGATGTTCATGGGGATCTTCCCCGGGCTCGCCGCGCTGAACATCATGCAGCTCAGCTCTCCGGCATCCGCCGTCACGAGCGCCATCATCTTCAACGCGATCGTCATCGTGATCCTCATCCCGCTGGCGCTGCGCGGCGTGAAATACCGCCCGGCGAGCGCCTCGCAGATCCTCAGCCGCAACCTGCTCGTCTACGGCCTGGGAGGCGTGATCGCCCCCTTCATCGGCATCAAGGCCATCGACCTCGTCGTGAGCCTCATCCCGGGCTTCTGAGCCTTCGAGCCCGACAGGAGACGCACATGTCCATCACCACCCGCACCACCGTTCGCACGACGGGCGTGGCGCTGCGCGCCATGCTCGTGTTCACCCTCGCGCTGGGGGTCGGCTACACACTGCTGGTCACCGGCATCGGGCAGCTGGCGCTGCCCTGGCAGGCCAACGGCTCGGTCGTGACTGCCGGCGACGAGCCGGTCGGCTCCGCGCTCATCGGGCAGTCGTTCACGGATGCCGACGGCAACGCGCTGCCGGAGTACTTCCAGTCCCGCCCCTCGGCGGCCGGCGACGGCTACGACGGCGGAGCCTCGAGCGGCTCCAACCTGGGTCCGGAGAACGCGGACCTCGTCGCCGCGATCGAGGAGCGCAAGGCCGCGATCGCCGAGCTCGAGGGCGTCGACGTGTCGGAGGTCCCGGCCGATGCCGTCACCGCATCGGCCTCGGGCCTGGACCCGCACATCAGCCCGGCGTACGCCCTGCTGCAGGTGCCGCGCGTCGCCGCCGCGCGCGGAATCGACGAGAACGAGGTGCGCAGCGTGGTCGAGTCGCACATCCAGCAGCGCGACCTCGGCTTCCTCGGCGAGCCCCGCGTGAACGTCGTCGAGCTCAACCTCGCCCTCGATGCGCTGGCGCAGTGACCGCTCCCCTGTCACAGATGGCGGGCCGCGGGCACAGATCGTGACAGGCGAGCGGACATCGGGCAGGACGGCGGACATAAGGTGACCACATGAAGCGCGGCAAGCTGCGGGTGCTGCTCGGGGCGGCGCCCGGCGTCGGCAAGACGTACGAGATGCTCGAAGAGGGCCGCCGTCTCGCGGACGGCGGCCGGGATGTCGTCGTCGCCGTCGTCGAGACGCACGGTCGCGCCGCCACCGCCGCGCTGGTCGACGGCCTCCCCGTCGTCCCTCGCGCCATCGTCTCGCACCGCGGGGTGGAGCTGACCGACATGGATCTCGAGGGCGTGCTGGAGCGGCATCCCGAGATCGCGCTGGTCGACGAGCTCGCCCACACCAACGCCCCCGGGCTGCCGCACCACAAGCGGTGGCAGGACGTCGACGCCCTCCTCGACGCCGGCATCGACGTCATCACGACCGTCAACGTGCAGCACATCGAGTCGCTCGGCGGCGTGGTCGAGCAGATCACGGGCGTCGCCCAGCAGGAGACGGTTCCGGATGCCGTCGTCCGGGCCGCCGACCAGGTCGAGGTCGTCGACCTCTCGCCGCAGTCGCTGCGCGACCGCCTGTCGGCGGGGCTCGTCTATCCGGCGGAACGGATCGACGCCGCGCTGTCGAACTACTTCCGGCTGGGCAACCTGACCGCGCTGCGCGAACTCGCGCTGCTGTGGCTCGCCGACGAGGTCGACAGCGCACTGCGGTCGTACCGCGCCGAGCACGGCATCGAAGGCGCATGGCAGGCGCGCGAACGAGTGGTCGTCGCCCTCACCGGCGGTTCGGAGGGCGAGACGCTGCTGCGACGCGGCGCCCGCATCGCAGCGCGGTCGGCGGGCGGCGAGCTGCTCGCGGTGCACGTCTCGAGCCAGGACGGCCTGCGCTCGGGCGATCCGGGCGCCCTCGCCGTGCAGCGGGCGCTGGTCGAGTCCCTCGGGGGCACGTACCACCAGGTCATCGGCGACGACGTCCCCCGTGCGCTCGTCGACTTCGCGCGCTCCGTGAATGCGACGCAGCTCGTCATCGGCGTGAGCCGCCGCGGCCGGCTGATGGCGGCATTGACCGGTCCCGGCATCGGGGCGACGGTGATCCGCGAGTCCGGCGACATCGACGTGCACATGGTGACCCACGCCGCCGCGGGCGACCGGTTCCGGCTGCCGCGCATCACCGGCGGCGCCCTGAGCGTCAAGCGCCGCCTGCTCGGCTTCCTGCTCGCGCTCGTCGGCGGGCCGCTGCTGACGTGGCTGCTGGTCTCGATCCGCAACGAGGACACGATCACCAGCGACGTGCTCGCCTACCAGCTGCTCGTCGTGCTCGTATCGCTCGTCGGCGGCATCTGGCCCGCCGTGTTCGCCGCCGTGATGTCGGCGTTCACGCTCAACTACTTCTTCGTCGAGCCGTACTACACCGTCACCATCGCGGACACGCGGAACGTCTGGGCCCTGATCCTCTACGTCCTGATCGCCGTGCTCGTGAGCTTCATCGTCGACCGTGCCGCACGTGCCGCTCGCGCCGCACGGCGTGCGGAGGCCGAGGCGGAGCTGCTCGCGAACGTCGCCGGCAGTGTGCTGCGGGGCGAGTCGGCGGTGCCCGCACTCATCAGCCGCACCCGCGAATCGCTCGGGCTCGCCGGGGTGCGACTCGTCGACGCCGACGGCACCGTCGTCGCCACCGACGGCGAACCCGTGCGCGACGGACGCTACGACGCGGTCACGGTGGCCCGACGCAACGGCGGCCCGCCCGCCATGCTCGAGCTGCACGGCCACACGCTCGACGCCTCCGCACGCCGCCTCATCGATGCCGTGGCCGCGCAGCTCTCGGCAGCCCTCGAGCACAGCGATCTCACCGCGACCGCGCGCGCGGCCGGCGCCCTGGCCGAGACCGACCAGGTGCGCAGCGCCCTCCTGTCGGCGGTGAGCCATGACCTCCGCCGCCCGCTCGCCGCCGCGGTGGCCGCCGTCGGCGGCCTGCGCGCTGCGGAGCCGAACCTCTCGCCCGACGACCGCGCCGAGCTGATCGCCACCGCCGACGAGTCCCTCGCCACCTTGTCGGCGCTGGTCACCGACCTGCTCGACGTCAGCCGCGTGCAGGCGGGAGTGCTCGCGGTCTCGCTCCAGTCCGTGGACAGCGCCGGCGTCGTGCTCGCCGCGCTCGACGAACTGGGTGCGGGACCCGACAGGTTCGAGCTCGCCCTGGATCCCGACCTTCCGCCGCTGGCGGCGGATCCCGTGCTGCTGCAGCGCGTGCTCGTGAACGTGCTGTCGAACGCTGCGCGTCACGCGCCCGGGGGCACCCGCGTCCGCGTGGCGACCAGTCGTCTCGGACACACGGCCGAGATCCGCGTCGTGGACCACGGCAGCGGCGTGTCGCCCGAGCGCCGCGACGACATGTTCACTCCGTTCCAGCGACTCGGCGACACCGACAACACCGCAGGTCTCGGTCTCGGACTCGCCCTGTCCAGGGGCTTCACCGAGGGCATGGGCGGTACGCTCACCCCCGAGGACACGCCCGGAGGAGGCCTGACGATGGTCATCGCGCTCCCCGTGGCCGACCCGATCCCCGCCGAAGAGAGGCCGCTCTCATGAAGTTCCTGTCGTGAAGGTCCTCATCGCCGACGATGATCCGCAGCTCGTCCGGGCCCTCCGCATCACCCTCGCCGCCCACGGCTACGAGGTGGTGGCGGCGCCCGATGGCGCCGCGGCGGTCGCGCTGGCGGCGAAGGAGCACCCTGAGATCGTGATGGTGGATCTCGGGATGCCGCGGCTCGACGGCGTCCAGGTCATCGAGGCGCTGCGAGGCTGGACTACTGCGCCCATCATCGTGGTGTCCGGGCGCACGGGCTCGGCCGACAAGGTGGAGGCGCTGGATGCCGGCGCGGACGATTACGTCACCAAGCCGTTCCAGATCGATGAGCTGCTCGCGCGTCTGCGCGCGCTGTCGCGGCGCCTGGGCGCGGCATCCGGAGTCCCCGTCGTGACCTTCGGCGACGTCGTCGTCGACCTCTCGACGAAGACCGTCACCCGCAGCGGCGAGCGCGTGCACCTGACGCCGACGGAATGGCGCATCCTCGAGTTCCTCGCTCGCAACCCCGGTTCGCTCGTGACGCGGCAGGCGCTGCTCAAGGACATCTGGGGCACCGAGCAGGTCGCCGACACCGGCTATCTGCGGCTGTACATCTCGCAGCTGCGCAAGAAGCTCGAGGCCGACCCCGCCCGTCCCGCGCACCTGCTGACGGAGTCCGGGATGGGCTACCGGCTGCTCACCGACACTCCCGACGCCGCCTGACGTCCCCGCAGCGACCCGGCCGCGACGCTCGCTCCACCGAAGCGAGCGCTGCAGTTCCCTGCGAACGCGGCGCCCCACGACAGCGCGCTCGCCGGAAACCGCCGCGATCGCGCCTCCTCCCCACGGGCAGCCGCTGACGCTTCCATCCACCGATGG
This sequence comes from Microbacterium sp. ZW CA_36, assembly GCF_044987475.1. Taxonomy (NCBI): domain Bacteria; kingdom Bacillati; phylum Actinomycetota; class Actinomycetes; order Micrococcales; family Microbacteriaceae; genus Microbacterium; species Microbacterium sp. ZW CA_36. Next base: position 10,232 of record NZ_JBJDRL010000016.1, on the reverse strand, counting down.
GATCTGCGCGGCGATGCTCAGCGCACAGGGCGCGCAGCCTTGAGGGGTGTGGATCGACAGACCTCCGCTGACCACCGTCTTCCGCCGACGCGAGAACGACGGCGAGCCCGTGAACGACCGGAGACTGCGCGCACGCCTGGCGGGCGGTGAGATCGTCCGCATCGCGCGGGGTGCCTACGTCGAACGCGCCGAATGGGACCGTCTGACGCCGATGGCTCGGCACGCACAGCGGGTGTGGGAAGCCGGCGCCCGAGGGGCGAGTCCCTTCGTCGTGTCGCACTGGGCTGCGGCAGCGCTCCATGGCATCGACATGCTCGGGAGATGGCCGGCGACGGTCGACGTGAGCATCGACGCCGCCTCGGGCGGGAGGTCGAGCGGCGCGTTCCGCCGCCACGGTCGACCGCTGTCGGAGATCGAGACCAGTCCGTGGGAACGGCATGGCGTGACGACTCCGCTGCAGACTGCGGTCGACCTCTTGGCGTCCACACGATTCGTCGAGGGCGTCGTGGCAGCGGACCAGGCCCTGTGGAGCAGACGCCCGGGCGGGCCGCTGGTCGAGGCCGCCGCGCTGCGGGACCGCGCACACAGCGTCACAGGCCGCGGCTCGGCTCGCGCACCCCGGGCCGCCGACTTCGCGACGAGTCTCGCCGACAGCGTGCGCGAGTCGCAGAGCCGTGTGCTGATCGCATTGCTGGGCTTCCCGGAACCGGAACTGCAGGCTCGGTTCGTGCTCGCGGACGGCCGCGAGGCGTTCACCGACTTCTTCTGGCCGCAGCGTCGCCACATCGGCGAGTTCGACGGTGCGGGGAAGTATCGCGATCCGGCGCTTCTGAAGGGTCGGACTCCGGAGGAGGTCTTGTTGGCGGAGAAGGATCGGGAGGACGAGCTCCGCCGCCAGGTCACCGCATTCTCGCGCTGGCGGCTGCCCGCGCTGCGGTCGCCGAGGATGCTCTACGACATCCTGCACGGCGCCGGTCTGCCGACATCACGGCCTCGCCCAGGACGCTAGCCCCCGGCACGCGGGCGCTGCAGTTCCCTGCGAGCGCGGCGCCACGCGACAGCGCGCTCGCCGGAAACTGCCGCGGTCGCGAGCGCGAGCGCCGCAGCCCGGAGCCCCGGGTCAGCCGAGTCCCTGGCGCTCCTCGTCGGCGCCGGGAGCGGCATCCCCCGCCACGGGCTTGGACGACAGGCCCACCGAGCCGGCGTGCGGGTCCTTCGACAGCGCGGCCGCCACGGCGACCGACTCGTCGGCGTCGGGGTACTGCGGTCGCAGCTGCACGGCGGACTGGCGCTTCTGCTCGCGCTTGGCCCTGCGGGCCGCGTAGGTGAGGTTCAGCGCCTCGACGAGGATCGCGAAAGCCATCGGCGCGTAGATGAAGGCCTTGTCGATGTGCACGCCGAAGCCCTCGGCCACCAGGAACACGCCGATGAGGAGGAGGAACGACAGCGCCAGCATCTTCACCGTGGGGTGCTTGTTGACGAACGAGAAGATGAAGCGGGCGGCGAACAGCATGATTCCGAACGAGAGCACGACGACGGTGATGATCACGACGAGGTTCTCGGTCATGCCGACGGCGGTGATCACCGAGTCGAGCGAGAAGACGATGTCGAGCGCGAGGATCTGCGCGAGCACCGCCCCGAAGGTGACAGCCTTGCGCCCGGAGCCGCCGTGCTCCTCTTCGGCGCCCTCGAGCTTGTGGTGGATCTCGGTCACGGCCTTGTAGACCAGGAAGAGGCCTCCCGCGATGAGGATGAGGTCCTTCCACGAGAACCCGAGCCCCCACAGCACGAAGATCTCATCCTTGAGCGTGATGATCCATCCGGCGAAGAGCACCAGGATCACGCGGATCACCATCGCCAGCGTCAGACCGAGGTTGCGGGCCTTCGCCTGCTGCTCCTTCGGCAGCTTCGACGCGAGGATCGAGATGAAGATGACGTTGTCGACGCCGAGAACCACCTCGAGGACGAACAATGTGACGAACACCGCGATCAGATCGGGCGTGAAAGCGAAGGAGAAGTCCACGCGGCTATCGTATGCGGCCGTGTCCACCGGCTGCTGAGACGGTGCTCCTGGGGATGGCCCCCGAACATGCTGGGGATCGTCACCCTATTCCCCCGCGGCCATATGCACCTGCGTAGTGTGGGCCCTAGCGATCGGCATCCGCCTGTCTCTCCGCGTCGACCAGGGTCGGCATCCGACCAGAGCAGGTGCCATCATCGCCACCATCACCGCTGTCGCACCCGAGGCTGCCCGTCTGGGCCCGGTCCGCCAGACCTATGCCGGGACCGAGACCTTCCCGCCTGTCGCGCGGGCCTACACCGAGGTCTCCCAGGTCGTGCGCGAGACCGGTCTGCTGCAGAGGGCGCGCTGGTTCTACGCGATCGTCGGCGGGGCACTGGTGCTCGCGCTCGGCGGGGCGATCACCGGCTTCATCCTGCTCGGCGACACCTGGTACCAGCTCCTGATCGCCGCCGCGCTCGGAATCATCTTCACCCAGGTGGCATTCCTCGCCCACGAGGCCGCGCACCGGCAGATCCTGGTGTCAGGACCGTCGAACGACCGTCTCGGCCGCTTCCTAGCCGCGGGGATCGTGGGCATCAGCCTCTCCTGGTGGAACAACAAGCACAATCGCCACCACGCCAACCCCAACCGCGTTGGCAAGGACCCCGACATCGAGGTCGACACCATCCGGTTCCTCGAAGAGGATGCCGCGAAGGTGAGCCGCCTCGGCGCGCTGATCACGCGCAAGCAGGGATGGCTCTTCTTCCCGCTGTTGACGCTCGAGGGACTGAACCTTCACGCGCTGGGCCTCAAGCACCTCTTCTCGCGCGGCGAGGTCAAGGGCCGCTGGATCGAGCTCTCGCTGATCGCACTGCGCTTCTCGCTGTACCTCACCCCGCTCTTCCTCTTCCTGCCGATCGGCATGGCCTTCGCCTTCCTCGGCGTGCAGCTGGCCGTCTTCGGGGTCTACATGGGCGCCTCGTTCGCACCGAACCACAAGGGGATGCCGATCATCGCGGCCGACGCGAAGCTCGACTTCTTCTCGAAGCAGGTGCGCACCTCGCGCAACATCCGCGGCGGCTGGTGGGCGACCGCCCTCATGGGGGGCCTCAACTACCAGGTCGAGCACCACCTCTTCCCGAGCATGGCACGGCCGTACCTCGCGAAGACCCGCGAGATCGTCATGGAGCAGTGCCGCACGCGAGGCGTGCCCTACACCGAGACCAGCCTGATCCAGTCGTACGGCATCGTCATCGCATACCTGAACCGCGTCGGCCTCTCGGCCCGCGACCCGTTCGACTGCCCGATGGTGAACCGCTTCCGCACCGTCTGAGCAGACATGCATGAAAGCGGGGGACGGATGCTGCGGCATCCGTCCCCCGCTTCTTTGCGGGCCGCAGTGGCGATCAGTCGAGGACGTCGCGAAGGCGGGCGGCGAAGCCCGCCGGATCACCGGGGTACCCCGGCTGATCGGTGAAGCCTGCGTGGTGGCTGGGGAATTCGGTCACCTCCACGTCGAGCGCCGCCGCGACCGCGCGGGCGCCCCGCGCGGGGAGTGTGTCACCCGACTCGACGCCCGCCGCGATGACGAGTCGGTCGCCCAGGTCTCGCAGCGCGCCGACGTCGATGCGGTACGCGAGGGTCGCCGGCATGTTCCGCAGCAGCGGATTCGTACGGGCGCCGTCATCCTCGGCCGACATCCCGAACATCGCGGGGTCGGGCGCGGGTCCGTCGAGGTAGCCGTCAGGCACCGGTCCGTCGAGCATCACGAAGGGGATGAACTTCGCCATCGCGGCGCCATCGCCCTGCTCGGCGTAGGTGCGCTTCATGTCGGCGACCACGGCGAGCACCAGGTCGCGGTCGGGGAGATGCTCGGCGAGTGGCGGCTCGTGCGCGACGGCGATGCGCACGTCGTCCGGGTGGGCCGCGGCGAGCGCGAGCAGGTTCACCGCCCCACCACTGGTTCCGAAGGCATCGACGCGGCCGACGCCCAGCGCCGCGATGACGCGATGCAGGTCGGACGCGTGCTGCTCGACCGTGATGTCGGCGGTGCCGACGGGGTTGCGCCCGGCGCCGCGCGGGTCGTACGTCACCACCGGTCTATCCGTGATGCGCGCGGCGAGGAGTGCGAGTCCGCTCGCGTCCATCGGTGCGGCGAAGAGGAACAGCGCCGGCCGATCGACGGTCGCCTCGGTCAGGTCGCCGTGGATGTCGTAGGTGATCGCGTCATCTCCGGCGCCCACGACGTGGGTGGACACGGTGCGCGCGACGGTGTTCTCTGTCATCTTCGTCTCCCAGGCTCCGCTCACACCCCGGCGAGCACGCCCTCCAGGCGGGCGTAGCTGGCCTCCATGCCGTCGGTCATGCCGGTGGCGAGCACGATGTCGCGCGTCTCCTTGTCGGGGTACTCGATCAGCAGCGTGATGAGGGTCGCGCCGTCCTCCTCGTACAGGTTGAGGTCGTTGAGCGTCGACGGGTAGTCCGTGCCGGTCATGTGCTCAGTGGTGACCGCGCGGCGCGGCGCGTCCGACAGCAGGGTCTCGCCGTCGAATCCGAAGGCCTCGCCCTCGCCGCCCTCGACGGGCTCCCACTGGTAGCGGTAGCGACCGCCGACCTTCGGGTCGACCTCGCACACCGACATCCGCCAGCCGTCGGGTCCGAGCATCCACTTCTCGAGCAGCTCGGGCTCCTGGTGGGCGCGCCACACGAGATCGATCGGGCCTTCGATGAGCCGCGTGATCCGCACGTGGGTGTCGTCGAGGATCTCGGTCTGCGTGCCCCTGCCGGCGGCGTACGCCCGCAGTCCTTCGAGCACGCGGTCGAGCTGGTTGACCGCCATCGTGGCGCCCTCGATCATGCCCATGCCGACGACCTGCTCCAGCGCCTCGGCGGAGGTGAAGTAGGTGACGTTGCGCAGCTCGGACCCCTGCTCGGTGCCGTCGAAGCTGAACACCATGCGCGAGACCGGGAGATCGGTGTTCGGCGTGCCGTTCTCGTCGGCGAAGGCGTCGAGCACCTCGAACGAGCGCGGCTCGGCGACGGAGAGGAACTCCCACGAGCCGTAGGCCTTCTCGCCGCGCGGACTGGTCATGTGGTAGATCGCGCGCCCGCCCGGCGCGAAGTCGAACGAGGTGAAGGTGGCGGGCCACCCGGGAGGTCCCCAGAAGCGCTCGAGCTGGCGCGGATCGGTGAAGGCGTCCCAGACCCGCTCGACGGGCGCGGCGAACTGCGCCGTGAGCGTCATGGTGAGCGCTTCGGGGTCGGTGGTGACATCGGTGACGGGCATCTCATACTCCTTGCGTGTCGGTCTTATCAGTGCTGTCGGGGTCATCGGTGGGTGCTTCCGGGGCTGCGGCCGGTCCGGCGAGCAGGGCGTCGAGCCGGTCGATGCGCGATCGCCAGAGCTCTTCGTAGCGGGCGAGGAGCGCCCGTGCCCGGGCGATCATCGTGGGATCCGCTCGGACGAGACGCTCGCGGCCCTCGGCGCGCTTGATGATGAGGCCTGCGGCCTCGAGAACGGCCACGTGCTTCTGCACCGCCGCGAACGACATGTCGTAGTCGCGCGCCAGCGCCGAAACCGAGAGTTCGCCCTCGATCGTGCGGCGCAGGATGTCGCGCCGCGTGGACGCGGCGAGTGCGTGGAACACGCGGTCGATGTCATCATCGCTGAGCTCAATTCCTACAACCATTTGGTTGTAGGTTACGACGGATGCCGGCATCCGTCAACCCCCTCCTCCGTTCGCCTGTCGCAGAGCGGTGGGCCGAGAGCACACATGGTGACGGGCGAGCAGCGAGGAGGCTCTCGCGGCGAACTAGACTGGACGGGTCCGGCATCCCCCGAAATTTCTGGAGCTGAGCCGCGTGACCACCCCCTCTTCGACCGCTGTCGCCGATACCGTCGAGAACGCCACCGCCACGCCGGAGAAGGAGCAGCCGTACGCGGCGCTCGGTCTCAAGCCCGATGAGTACGACCGCATCCGCGAGATCCTCGGCCGCCGCCCGACGTCGGGCGAGCTGGCGATGTACTCCGTCATGTGGTCGGAGCACTGCTCCTACAAGTCCTCGAAGATCTACCTCCGCAAGTTCGGCGAGAAGGTCTCCGACGAGATGAAGACCCGCCTCATGGTGGGCATGGGCCAGAACGCCGGGGTCGTCGACATCGGCGAGGGCTGGGCGGTGACCTTCAAGGTCGAGTCGCACAACCACCCGAGCTACATCGAGCCGTTCCAGGGCGCCGCGACCGGCGTCGGCGGCATCGTCCGCGACATCATCTCGATGGGGGCGCGTCCGGTCGCCGTGATGGACCAGCTGCGCTTCGGCGCCATCGACAACCCCGACACGGCGCGCGTGGTGCACGGGGTCGTGAGCGGCATCTCGTTCTACGGCAACTGCCTGGGCCTGCCGAACATCGGCGGGGAGACCGTGTTCGACGCGGTCTACCAGGGCAACCCGCTCGTCAACGCGCTGGCGGTCGGCGTGCTGCGCCACGAGGACCTCAAGCTCGCCAACGCCACCGGCGCCGGCAACAAGGTCGTCCTCTTCGGCGCCCGCACCGGCGGCGACGGCATCGGCGGGGCATCCATCCTCGCCTCCGACACGTTCGCCGACGGCGGCCCGACCAAGCGCCCCGCGGTGCAGGTCGGCGACCCGTTCGCCGAGAAGGTGCTCATCGAGTGCTGCCTCGAGCTCTACCGGGACGAGCTGGTCGAGGCCATCCAGGACCTGGGCGCGGCCGGCATCTCGTGCGCCACGTCGGAGCTCGCCGCGAACGGCGGCTCGGGCATGCGCGTCGACCTCGAGAACGTGCTGCTGCGCGACCCCTCGCTCACGCCGGAGGAGATCCTCATGAGCGAGAGCCAGGAGCGCATGATGGCGATCGTCGCGCCCGAGAAGCTCGACGCCTTCCTCGAGGTCGTCGGCAAGTGGGACGTCGAGACCTCGGTGCTCGGCGAGGTGACCGGCGACGGACGCCTGCAGATCTTCTGGCACGGCGAGGAGATCGTGAACGTCGACCCGTCTACGGTCGCCGTCGACGGGCCCGTGTACGAGCGCCCGGTGGCGTACCCGACGTGGATCGACGCGCTGCGCGACGACTCGGCATCCGCTCTCCCCCGCCCCACCGACGCCGGGACCCTCCGCGACCAGTTCACGCGCCTCGTCGCGAGCCCCAACCTCGCCGACACGTCGTGGGTGACGAACCAGTACGACTACTACGTCATGGGCAACACGGCGCTGTCGTTCCCCGACGACGCCGGCATGATCCGCGTCGACGAGCACTCGGGCCTCGGCTTCGCGATCGCCACCGACTGCAACGGCCGCTACTGCCAGCTCGACCCGTACCAGGGCGCGAAGCTCGCCCTCGCCGAGGCGTATCGCAACGTCGCCGTCAGCGGCGCCGTGCCGACGGCGGTCACCGACTGCCTCAACTTCGGCTCGCCCGAGAACCCCGAGGTCATGTGGCAGTTCTCGCAGACCGTGGACGGTCTGTCGGACGGATGTCTCGAGCTCGGCGTCCCCGTCACCGGCGGCAACGTCTCGTTCTACAACCAGACCGGCGACCAGCCGATCTTCCCGACGCCTGTCGTGGGCGTGCTCGGGATCATCGACGACGTCGCGCGCCGCATCCCGTCGGGGTGGCAGGACGCGGGCGAGAACATCTACCTGCTCGGCGTCACCTCGACCGAGCTCTCGGGCTCGCAGTGGGCCGGCACGATCCACGACCACCTCGGCGGTCGCCCGCCGGCGGTGGACCTCGGTCAGGAGAAGAAGCTCGCCGAGCTGCTGCACGCGGCCGGTCAGCAGTCGCTCGTGTCGTCGGCGCACGACCTGTCGTCGGGCGGCCTCGCGCAGACCCTCGCGGAGGCCGTCATGCGCTTCGGCGTCGGCGCACGGGTGTGGCTGAACGAGATCCAGGAGCGGGACGGAGTGGATGCCGCGACCGCCCTGTTCTCGGAGTCGACGGGCCGCGTCATCGTGACCGTGCCGCGTGAGGACGACGTGAAGTTCCGCGGCCTGTGCGAAGGCCGGGGCTACCCGGTGCTGCGCATCGGCGTGACCGACTCTGCCGCGGACGGCGACGAGCCGGCGCTCGAGGTGCAGGGGCTGTTCACGCTGCCGCTCGCCGAGCTGCGCCGCCTGTCGACGTCGACCCTCCCCGACGCCTTCGGCCCGATCATCACCGAGCACACCGCCTGACCGATCCGAACCTGCTGTTCGGGGCGCATGACGTCCGTTCGGGGCGCGCGATGTGCGCCCCGAACGGGCGCGGTACGCCCCAAACCCGCCCACTAGACTGAGCGCATGGCGCCGGAAGACGACGAGTACAGCGGTTTCAACGACACCCGGCAGCGGCGCGTCAAGATCATCGCGTGGGTGACGATCGTCGCCCTCATCCTCGTCGGCGGCGGCGCCACGGTCTTCGCGCTCCTCTTCGGCTGATCCGTAGCGGGTCGCCCTGCACGGAGTTCGCAGGACATCGCGGATGCCGCAGCCTCCGCCCGCGATCCCGCGAGGTTCGCGCGATTCGGCGACGCCGGTGAAGGTGTCAGGAGATTCCCGGCGACAACCGCGCTATATCGCGATTACCATGGCACCGTGGAGCCGATCCTCCTGATCATGGCGAGCTGGTGGTGGATCGCTCCGGCCGCCGCCGGCGCCGGAGCGGCGACCTATGCCGGCCTGACGACGCGCAGCCGCCGAGCCCGAAGGCTCGAGCTCGATGCCGCGCGCCAGGAGGAATCCCTCGCCTACCGCGAGCTCGTCGCCGCGAAAGCGCGCGTGCGTACCGCGAGCGCCGACATGCTGACCGCGAAGTCCCGCGCCGGCGCCCCCTCGTTCCAGACGGGCGATGCGCGCCGCGAGCTGCTGGCCGCCAAGCAGGCCGAGAAGGCGGCCTCGCTCGCCCTTCGGGCCAGCCGGTCCCGCGTGAAGGCGGGGTACTCCCAGTACCGCGCGGCGACGTCGCACGATCCCCTCCCCATCGACGTGCTGTACGCCGCGCACGACGCGATCAACACCCGCTGGCTCGCCTACGAGACCGATGTCGACAAGGCGCTGGCGTATCCGCAGATGACCGACGTGCGGCATCCCGCGACCCTCGCGTTCCTGCGCGCGCAGCGCGAGGCTCTCGCCAAGCGCCCGACGCTGCGCGAGCGCGCGACGCCCCAGCAGTACCTCGAATACCGCGTGGCGGTGCGCCATCTCGAGTCCACGTTCGACGAGGCCGAGCGCCAGGCCGGAGTCGCCGGAGCGGCGCGCCCCGCGTCGCCCGCGGCGCCGGCCGCCGCCGGGCTCACCGCCGCGGCCGCGGTCATCGCCGAGATCGCCGACCGGCTGCCGACGCTGATCGCACGCATGCCGCCTCCGCGCGCCGGCGATCCGCGCGCTGACAGGGTGCCCTGAGCCCGACACAGCGGCGCACCAGGCGGTTAGCATGACAGAGTGCAGCCGATCCTCGATTTTCTCGGCGACTTCTGGTGGCTGGTCTTTCCTCTGATCGGCGTTGTCGGCATGGTCGGCAACGCCTGGGAGCGTGGTGCCCGCCGGCGCCACCAGCGCCGCATCGAAGTCATGCACGCGAAGGCCGAGCTCAAGGCCGCACAGGCGGCGGCGCGCGGCAAGGCCGTGGCCGCGGCATCCCTCCCACCGATCACCGGCCAGACGGCGGTGCCCGAGCCCACGGCGGCTCCGCGCGAGACCCAGGTCACGCAGCTCGAGCGGCTGTTCGCGACCCATGACGGCGTCACCGCGCGCTGGCTCGAGTACGAGCTCGATGTGGCGAAGATCATCGCCTTCCCGGCGATGAGCGATGGCCGTCAGCCCCTCACCGCAGCGTTCCTCCGTGCCAAGCGCATCGCCGACGGCCTGCGCCCGCCATCGCCGAAGGCGCGCCTGTCGAAGGAGCAGCTGGCCGAGTACCGCAACGCGGTGGCCGACTTCGAGGTGGCCTTCGACGTCGCCGAGCGCGATGCCCGGCGCCTGCGCGACTCGAGCTTCACCGAGGTCGAGCGCAAGCGGCTCGACACCGCGAAGAAGCTCCTCACCGTCGCGATCGACGAAGCAGCCACGCCGGCGGAGCGCCAGCTCGCGTACCGGCGCGTGCGCGAGGAGCTCGACGGACTCCTCTCGATCTCGGACGAGGCGATCGAGGTGCTCGAGAACAAGGTGATGCTCGAACTCGGACCGACCACGTCCACGACGACGGGCACCCCCTCCGCGACCACCACGACGG